>PMUF01000099.1 GCA_003167015.1 Chitinophagaceae bacterium
CTGGTGCCGGTGTCGGGTAGTGAGTCGCGACCAGTATTGCGAAGCGAATCACGGCGGGTGTTGGATCTAACGATCGATCTGCGGCAGACGGCGCAGACCATTGAAAATATCGGGGCATCGGGGTGTTGGTATTCCGAGCCGATCGGGCGGTATTGGCCTGTGACCAAGAAAAAGCAGCTGGCAAGATGGTTATTTAGCCGGGGCTTCGATTCCGCGGGTGATCCGGCGGGGATCGGGTTGTCGGCCTGGCGGTTCAATATTGGCGGGGGTACGGCGGAACAGGGCGACAGCAGCGGGATCGACCAGGTGTGGAGAAGGGCAGAGTGCTTTTTGGCACAGGGCGGGGCCAATGGGGCCGCCACCTATGACTGGAGCAAGCAGGCGGGTTACCTGTGGTTCGTGCACCAGGCGTATGCATATGGAGTGGAGAAGCTGATCGCTTTCTGTAATACGCCGCCTGTCAGCATGACAAAGAATGGCCTGGGCTACAAAACTGAAAAAGATTACCGATCGAATTTGCGGGAGGATTCATACGGTGCATACGCGGGCTTTCTGGCGACCGTGTTGGATCATTTCGATTCCATCGGGCTGCCTTTTTCTTATATCAGCCCGGTGAATGAGCCGCAGTGGGCGTGGGCGGACAAGCCGGGGTCGGCGGGGCAGGAGGGATCGCCGTGGCGCAATGAAGAGATCCATGGGGTTGTGGCAGCGGTGGATAGTGCCCTGACGGCGCGTGGGCTTCCGACAAAGATATTGGTGACGGAGGCGGGGCAGTTGAATTATTTATATGGCGGGAGTGGCGGGGCTTCGCGGCAGGTGCAGGATTTTTTTGGAGGAGGAAATTTAGACCTGCGGCGATATCGCCATATGGGGCAGATGATCGGGGCGCACAGCTATTTTACGGAGGCAGGTGACAGTAACCTGGTGAGCATCCGGCGGCGGGTGGCCGATACGACCGCGAAGTATGGCGTCAACTATTGGGAAACGGAATATTCCATGCTGGCGGATGGCTGGCGGGAAGGGACCAAGGGAGGCAGGTCGGCGATGGACTGTGCGCTGTTCCTGGCTAAGGTCATCCATTACGATCTCACCGTGGGGAATGCGGCGGCCTGGCAGTTCTGGAATGCGTATGAGCCGGGCCGGGCAGACTCCAACACCCGTTATTATCTCATCGCGCTGAAGCCGAATGCCGGGTTTACCGATGGCGACTACTATGCGACGAAGGGGCTTTGGGCATTGGGGAATTTTAGCCGCTGGATACGGCCGGGCATGCGGCGGGTGCTGGTTGGACGGAGCGATGGGAAGGATGACCTGGCAGCGGCGCGGGATGTGATGATATCGGCGTATACCGATGCATCGGGCGTCCCCGACAAGTATGGGAATATGCATGGGGGAAGGACAGTACTGGTGGCGATCAATTATACAACGCAGGAGCGGATGATCCGGCTGGATCGGATGGAGTCGCGCCGGACGAGGGGATCTGTGAAAAGCTATGTCACGTCGGAAAAGGCTGGTGACAATCTTACCTATTATCCGGTGAATGGCCCCAAATGGCGACTACCGCCCAGATCGGTGACGACGTACGTTATAGATAGTTATAGATAATAAGACGCCGGCATGGCCCTGAGCGGCCTGGTAATTCCGGTCAGAAACTTATAGAATAGGTTGTTGCCGCAGATATTCTTTTGGTCCGGATATCGGCCGGATTGCAGGAATAATTGAGCTCCGCGGCGTAATTCATTCCCGCGAATTGCTGCCAGTAAAAACTTTGCAGCGTCAGCGGGCTGAGGTTTTGCCCTTGAAGAAGCTTACTTCCCGAGCCGGCCAGGAGTGTATAAGGGTGGATGAGCGTACTATCCGGAGAGGCTATAGTGCCAAAGGTGATCTTTCCAACCGTCCAGTAAGTAAAATATGCCGAAGGACTCACAGATGAAAATGTAACGGCGAAGCTGTCCTGTTGATTGGAATTGATGGTATAGGCCTGGGGTGCGGGAAAGGGGAGGCTGGTGGGTATGGTAGTGCCATAGGAATAAAAAATTAAATATTCACTTGGCGATGTACTCGAGTAGGCCGTAGTGGTGAGCTGGTAGGTCTGGACGCCTGTTGTGGGATATTCCACGTCGGCCGGCAGGGCGCCGGTATAGAGGTTGAACCATAATTGCATGGATTTATCGAAGTCGGTGGTATCCGTGTAACCGTACATAATACTGCTTTGTAATGTATAGGGTTGAGGTACGGTATAATGGATCATCACTGCGGTATCCGTTTGAGTGAGGTCCACGGTGTCTGTGCCGCTGCCGGCGGGGACATGAAAATTATACTGACCTGTTTGGGGGAACAATACATAGACCGGATTGTTGGCGTGATGTGGATAGGCGAGGGTGAGTAAGCCGCCGGGCTGGTAGTCCGGATCACCAGGGGAATAGGTGAGAACCTGATAAGTGCTGGCTAGGGTATAGTCACTCAGTAAAATGGAATTAGTACTTGCGCTGTAGGTGTTATAATCGGTCAGAAGAGGCGGATGGATATAATTGACATAAGTCCCTGTGCCGGGCAACGGATCGACAGGTACGTTGAGCGTATAGTCGAAGTTGATGGGGGATATTGGGGAGGTCCAGGTGCTGGGGTTCACGCCGATAAAGCTGGTTGCTGAATACGAATCATACAGTGCATAATAGACCACCGTCGTCAGATAGACGAGAGGGGTGCTGCTCTTAAGTGTCGTCGAGATGGTAGTATTGACCCTGACGACGGTGTCGAGTAAGAGGCTGCCGCCGGGTTCCTTAACGATAAGCTCCCATTTGTCTTCGTTAAGGCTGTCGATATTGTCGGCATAGCCAAGGTTGATGGTGATGGTCGTGTTCGCCGGGAGTGGGTGCGTCGGCGAGGAATGATCTTTATGGCAGGAAGAGGTGGTTACGAGTAATAGCAAGAGTACGGCGGGAAAAGCGGTTTTCATGATAAAAGGTTATGCGGCAAAATACACAAAATTGCTTAAAATCAAAAGATTCTGACATCCGATGACTCGGCCGTTAACCGTACATTTGGTTAATGAGACTATTTGCAACAATCATAGGAATCTGGCTGGCTGCGGTACCGATAGGGGGTACNNGACCCGAGGGGCGCGCACGAGGGAGATGCCGTAAAGATTTCCGTGGTGTCCCGGCCGCTGACGGGGTCGGTCAATCGCTATTATACCGGGAACCACCTGCCCCTGAGGCCATTGAGCCTGATCAAGCTACCAATCGGCAGCATCCGGCCATCGGGGTGGCTGTTGAAATATCTTCAGCTGCAAAGGGATGGTCTGACGGGGCAACTGGGCAGCATCAGCGCATGGCTGGACAAACACAACAATGCCTGGTACAGCGGCAACGGGCAAGGCGATCACGGCTGGGAGGAAGTGCCTTACTGGCTGAAAGGATATGGTGACCTCGGCTATATCCTGCGGGACACGGCGATCATCAGCGAGACGAGGCGGTGGCTGGACAAGGTCTTCGAGAGCCAGACCGCAGACGGTTATTTTGGTCCCCGGGTCGTGGAGAACGAGCACCAGGATAATAAGGGGCAGACGCCGGACCTCTGGCCGAATATGCTGATGCTTTGGTGCATGCAGTCCTTTTATGACTACACTCACGACCCGCGGGTCATCCCCTTTATGACGCGATATTTTAAATGGGAACTGACGGTACCTGATAACCAGCTGCTAAAATTATATTGGGAAAACAGCCGTGGCGGTGATAATCTATACAGTATTTATTGGCTGTATGATCTCACGGGAGAGAAATGGCTGCTGGAACTGGCGGCGAAGATCCACAGGAATACAGCCAATTGGGCGTTGACCGATAACCTGCCTAACTGGCATAACGTCAATATTGCGCAATGTTTTCGCGAGCCTGCTACTTATTTTATGCAGAGCGGTGACAGTGCCGGGCTGGCCGCGACGTATCGGGATTTTTTTCTTGTTCGGAGCTTGTATGGGCAAGTTCCCGGCGGGATGTTCGGGGCGGATGAGAATGCGCGGAAGGGCTATAGTGATCCACGGCAGGCGGTGGAGACCTGCGGGATGGTCGAACAGATGGCTTCCGATGAGATTCTGACCGGCATTACCGGAGATCCGCTGTGGGCGGACAATTGTGAAGATGTAGCCTTCAATACCTATCCTGCCGCGGTGATGCCCGACTTCAGGGGCTTGCGTTATCTGACGGCGCCGAATATGGTAGTCAGTGACAGCACGAATCATTCACCCGGCATCCAGAACGAGGGGCCCTTTCTGATGATGAACCCGTTCAGCAGCCGTTGCTGTCAGCATAATCATTCCCAGGGCTGGCCGTATTATGCCGAGCATTTGTGGATGGCGACGCCGGATGATGGGGTGGCGGCGGTGCTGTATAGCAGCAGTACGATGAGCGTGAGGGTCGGGGCGGGCAAAGGTGGGGCTTCCGGCGGCGGGATGGTGAGCTTACGGGAGACGACGGAGTATCCGTTTGATGGCGCCGTGAGGATCGAGGTAGAGGGGGCAGGGGCGAGGCGTGAGGAGGCGATGAGGCATGCTGGAATAGGCTTTCCGTTATACCTGCGGGTCCCGGGGTGGGCTGCGGGGGCGACGGTGAGCGTGAATGGCGAGGCGCAGGCGGTGAATGCCGCGGGCGATGACTATATCCGGATCGAACGGACCTGGCGGGCAGGGGATGTGGTGGAGCTGATGCTGCCGATGAAAGTGAGTGTGCAGACATGGGACAAGAATAAAAATAGTGTCAGTGTCAACTATGGGCCGCTGACATTTTCTTTGAAGATTGCCGAATCATATCACCTGGTCGACAGCCGGCAGGCGGCGATGTGGGATTCCAAATGGCAGGCAGGCGCCGATCCGTCGAAATGGCCTGCCTATGAGATCTTTCCGGCGAGCCTGTGGAATTACGGGCTGGTACTCGACGGCCGGCCGGCCGGGGATCAGTTCGAGGTCATCAGGCGACCGATGCCCGCGAGCGGCTATCCTTTTTCCGAGGATAGTGTGCCGTTGCTGATCCGTGCCAAAGGGAAGGTGATACCGGAGTGGATGGTGGACAAATACGGGTTGTGCGGGGTGTTGCCGCAGAGCCCGGTGAAGGAGAGTACGCCGGTGCGGGAGATCGAGCTGATCCCCATGGGGGCGGCGAGGTTGAGGATATCGGCGTTTCCGGTGGTGGAGTAGGGGCGGCGTTGCCGGAAGCTTTTGCGGCAGCCGGGGGAACGCCGTGGGGACGTGCGGGGGCCGGCAAAGTTCGCATTTTGCGAACTTTGTGTGCGGGTTGACGCGGTGACGAGGCGTGGGCCTACTTCCCCGTGATAATGCTGATCAGTTCCAGGTCGGGATGTAGGTTTTCGTTTTCGACGACGGAGAAACCGCCGTGATAGTCCCAGCTGGCGAAGGCGATATTATATTGTTTGAAGATGGACATCATGTCCCGATAGTATTGCAGGCGGATGGTGCGGCCGGCGGTAGGCAGACAGCCGAACTCACCGCATTGGATGGGTAGACCGAGTTGTTTGGCGCGCTGCACGGCGATGGTCACGGTCTTTGCAATGGCATCGCGATCCCAATCCTTGAATCCGCCCATATTTCGGATGGCGGTTACCAGCGCCGCGGGATAGTGGCCGGCGGCATAGCTGCTATCGACCGGCACGCCGGGGTACTTGACGGGGCCGTCATAGGCGGCAGTAGGCACCCAGCTGGCTTTATAGTGGGTGATCAGCATGGGCAGATAGCAGTGAAAGCTGAGGATGATATTGGGATCGTGGGCCGGCACATCGAGGGCGGGGAAGGAGGCCGCGCTCTGCCACATATTGGACCCGATGACGATGGTGCGGCGGGGTTCGAGACTGCGGATCGTCTTATAGGCGTGGTTCATGACGACATTCCATTGGGCCGGATCTTTGGCGACGGGTTCGTTGAGGATCTCATAAGCGACCTGGTCATCGGCATAATGGCCGAGACGCGTAGATAACTGCCGCCATAGATCATAAAACTT
>PMUF01000384.1:0-5217 GCA_003167015.1 Chitinophagaceae bacterium
TTGGGGTTGGGGGGGGCGGTTGGAGCGCCGGGGAAAAAAGAGGCGAGGCGCTGGGAGCTATAGTCCTGAACGACGACTTCGTGGTCGGGGGTGAAATGATCTTCGACGTTGAAGCCGTTGGGGAGGCGGAGGGTGAAAGGGGGGATGAATTCATAAGAGGGGGCGGCGGGTTGGTTTGAGGTATGCGGCGGCTGAGAGGCGGCGGCGAGCTTTTGGAGCACAGCTTGCTGGTAGCCGGGGCGGATACGGAGGAAGAGGTCAGGTTGGCGAAGGAAGGAGAGGCAAAAGGCCTCATGATCGATGCCGGGGGAGAGCTGGTCTTTCCAGGGAAAGATATCTGTGACATGGAAGCCGGCGCCTTCGGGCTGGCCTTGGAAATACGCCATTTTTTCGGCCAGGGGGAGGGTTATCCTTTCGTTCCAATCATCGCGGAAATACTGAAGGAACTCGCCGGGCGCGGCGCCGCACAGAAAAAGGGCGGTGATGATCCTTTCGTCGGTGGGCATCGATCGGATGGCATGGCCCAGGCGATAGTAGCTATAGACGAGCGTGCTGAGGAGCTTTCGGTCGCGGGAGCCCATCTGCTTGTTATCGCGGAAGAAGGTTTTCAACCAGGCGTGCAGGGGCATTTCGCCTTTGTAGGCGTCGATGATGGCGGTCGCATGGCGGAGCTGGTTATCGAATTTCACTATCGTTCAGGCAATGCCTTTTCCGGGCGGTGTTTTTATTCAGACAATGCTTTTATAATTCCAGCAATGCCTTGACCGGATCTTTGCCGAACAGTAGTTGGTCGGGGCTTTCGAGCAATTCCTTGACCCGCACCAGGAAGCTGACGGATTCACGGCCGTCGATGATGCGATGATCGTAGCTAACGGCCAGGTACATCATCGGGCGCACGACGATCTGACCGCCGACGACGACGGCGCGTTCTTCGATCTTATGCATTCCCAGGATGGCGGATTGAGGAATGTTGATGATGGGCGTAGACATCAGGCTGCCGAAAACACCACCGTTAGTAATGGTAAAGGTGCCGCCCTGCATTTCTTCCATGCTGAGCTTGTTGTCGCGCGCCTTGGTGGCCAGCTCGACGACCTTTTTTTCGATATCGGCCATGCTGAGGCTCTCTGCATTGCGGATCACAGGAACGACGAGGCCTTTGGGCGCCGAGACGGCAATGGAGATATCACAATAGTCGTGATAGACCAGCTCGTCGCCGTCGATGTAGGCGTTGACGGCGGGCCATTCCTGCAGGGCATAGCAGGTGGCTTTCGTGAAGAAGCTCATGAAGCCAAGGTTCACCCCGTGCCGCTCCTTGAACTTGTCCTTATATTTCGTGCGCAGGGCCATGACGGCGCTCATATCCACTTCGTTGAAAGTAGTGAGCATGGCGGTCGTATTCTTGGCTTCCACCAGGCGGCGGGAGACGGTCTTGCGCAGGTTGCTCATTTTTTCGCGGCGGTCCTGGCGGCCGAACAGTTCTTTTCCGGGAGTACGGCCGGGATGGGCCAGGGCTTCCAACACGTCGTGCTTGAGGATCTTGCCGCCGGTACCCGAAGGGGTAATCGATCCTGCATCGATCTTTTTATCGGAGATGATAGCAGCTGCGACAGGGGTTGCTTTGATATCATTCGAAACGGCGGTAACGGGTCCCTGAGCCGCAGGAGCGGCTTTTGTGATAGCCGGTGCAGCCGTGGCTACAGCGGTGGCGGTGGAAGACCCGTTGGCGGCCTGTGCCGTGGAGGTCTGCTGAACGGCGGGTTGTGCTTCGGTTGCGGGGGCGCCTTCGGGTTTTGCGGCGGTCTCATCGATCTGCGCCACCACATCACCGATCTTCAGGGTATCGCCTTCTTTGCCTACTGGTTTTAATATACCTGCTTTTTCTGCATTGACTTCAAAAGTTGCCTTTTCGCTTTCCAATTCAGCAATTACTTCATCGCGTTCTACATACTGTCCTTCCTTTTTGAGCCATTTCACCAATGTTACTTCACTGATGGATTCGCCTACTGCCGGAACTTTAATATCGATCATTTAATCCTCCTTCTCCCTCAGGGAGTGTGTTTATGATAAAAAATTTCGCGTTAGATGCTAAAAGCCGTGTCGATAATCTCCGCTTGTTCCTGCGCGTGTACTTTGGAGTAACCCGTTGCGGTAGCGGCGCTGGGCTGACGGCTGATGACGCCATAATTGAGACTCTTCAGGTTCATCTGCAGGAAAGAGGCAGCGCCCATATTGAGCGGTTCTTCCTGTACCCAGAACCAGGTCGCAGCCTGGCTGTATTTTTTGTATAAAGCCTCCAGCTGCCGGACGGGCAAGGGATAGAGCTGTTCCAGGCGGACTATTGCCACATCTTTACGACCCTCTTTCTGCTGCCGTTCAGCCAGGTCGAAATAGACCTTGCCGCTGCAAAACAGCACTTTCTTCACCTGATTCGCATTCTCTACAAAGGTATCGTCCAACACCTCCCTGAACCCACCGCTGGTAAACTCTTCCAGTTTGGACCAGGTACCGGGATGCCGCAGGTTCGCTTTCGGTGAAAAATTGATGAGGGGCTTGCGGAAAGGCCAGGCCAGCTGGCGGCGGAAGGCATGGAAGAGATTGGCCGTCGTGGTGATATCGGTGACGATAATATTGTATTCGGCGCACATTTGCAGGAATCGCTCCATACGGGCGCTGGAGTGTTCGGGACCCTGTCCTTCGTATCCATGGGGCAGCAGAAGGGTGACGCCGTCCATGCGCTGCCATTTCTGTTCTGCAGCTACAATAAACTGATCGATCATGGTCTGGGCGCCATTGCTAAAATCACCAAACTGGGCCTCCCAGAGGACCAGGGCATTAGGGGTCGCCAGCGCATAGCCGTATTCGAAGCCCAGCACTGCATATTCGCTGAGCAGGGAGTTATAAATCCGAAACTGTCCTTTTGCATCGGGCAGGCGGCTCAACCGGTTGTATTGTTCATCGGTGTTCTCATCCCGGAGAACGGCATGGCGGTGAGAGAAGGTGCCGCGCTGCACGTCCTGACCGCTCATCCGGACATCCTTTCCTTCCAGCAGGAGGCTGCCATAGGCCAGCAACTCACCGGTCGCCCAATCCACTTTTCCTTCGTCATTGAATAACTTGACCTTGTCCTGCAACAGTTTCTCCACTTTCCGGAGGGGCTTGAAGGATTCGGGCCAGGTCATGATGGCATCGAATATCTTCCTGAAATCCGCCTCGCTGATGGCCGTGACAGGGGACTGTTCAAAATCGGCAGCGGTAGACTTGCGGAGGCTTTGCCACTGGCGTTCCGGCTGCTGATAGGTATAGGGCAAGGGATGCTGCTTGACCTCATCGAGGCGTTCCTGCAAATCACCCCAGAATTTCTTTTCCATTTCCTTGGCCAGTTCTTTGGCATCCGCCTCGCCATGGTCGATCAGGTACTGCGTGTACATCTCCCTGGGATTGGGATGCTGGTCGATGAGCGCGTAGAGATGGGGCTGGGTGAATTTGGGGTCGTCACCTTCATTGTGACCGTGGCGGCGATAGCAGACCAGGTCGACAAAGATATCGGAGTTGAACTCCTGGCGGTAGCGGGTCGCGATGTCTGCACATTTTACCACGGCCTCGGCATCGTCGCCGTTGACATGCAATACGGGTGCCTGGATCGCGGCGGCAAGGGAAGTACAGTAGTCGGAGCTGCGGGCGTCATCGAAATCGGTGGTGAAGCCGATCTGGTTGTTGATGACGAGGTGCATGGTCCCGCCTGTATAATACCCTTTGAGGTCGCTCATCTGCAGCACTTCATATACGATCCCCTGACCGGCTACGGAGGCGTCGCCGTGGATGAGGATCGGCAGGATCTTGTCGAAGTCGCTGTCATAAAGCACATCCGCCTTAGCCCGCGCAAACCCGACGACGACCGGGTCGACGGCTTCCAAGTGTGAGGGATTAGGCATGAGCTTGAGGTGGACCGTCTGGCCTCCTTCTGTCTTGATCGTGCTGCCATAGCCCATATGATATTTTACGTCGCCGCTGCCCATGGTCTGGTCCAATTTGGCGGTGCCTTCGAATTCGCTGAAGATCTGTTCGTACGTCTTGCCCATGATATTGGCGAGGACGTTGAGCCGGCCGCGGTGGGCCATGCCGATGACCACTTCCTGTACGCTGAGGGCGGAGGCGGTATTGATGATGGTATCCAATGCGGGGATCGTATTCTCGCCGCCTTCGAGGGAGAAGCGCTTTTGTCCGATGTATTTGGTATGAAGGAATTTCTCGAACATGACGCCCTGGTTGAGCTTTTCCATGATCCGGCGCTGCTTTTCCAGGGGCAGGGGATTGAGGAACTTTTTCTCCATTTCATTGGTCAGCCAATCGATCTTGACTTGTTCGCTGATGTATTTAAACTCAATGCCGACATGGCCGGCATAACATTGCTGGAGATGGGCGAGGATCTTGCGCAGGGTAGTCGTGCCGAGGCCGATGAGGTTGCCCGCATAAAAGTTCTTATCCAGGTCCTCGTCGGTGAAGCCGAAGAAAGACAGGTCGAGGTTGGCCCCGCGATCTTTACGAGGGCGGATGGGATTGGTCTTGGCGAGCAGGTGACCTTTATTGCGGTAACCCAGGATCAGGCGGTAGGCGCCCAGTTCTTTTTTCCAGTCCACCCCATCGGTGGTCAAAGTCGGACGGGCGCCCAAGTCAGAGGGGCGCTGCCGGTCCGACGGAGTGGCGGCCGTATAGGCGCCATTGGCGGAACCATTGGAGACGCCGTTGGACGATGCATTGGAAGCGCCGTTCAGGGGGGTGGACCTGCCCTGGGTGACGGCGAAATCAAATCCTTCAAAAAACCTTCTGAACTCAGGATCGACAGCCTCGGGGTTCTTCACAAAATCCTGGTAGAGGCCCTCAATATAAGCTGGGTGAGAATTAGTTATAAAAGAAAAGTCCTTCATAGAAAGCGCTGGTTGACATTTAGAATTAATGGTGAGCCCGGGGCTCCCCCTGCCGAAAAATCGGGCTACAAATATCGCTCAAAATTAATCAAGGATAGGGAGGTTTTTAATGGTTTTTACCATTTATTTGACATCTAGAACGTCATTTATAGCATTTTAATGATTTAGAATCGGTCAAATTTGGTAATTCCGGCTAACGGGCTTACCTTTGCCGTCCTAAAAATGTCGAGTTCATGGCAAATCATAAGGCAACCAAAAAAGATGTAAGGCAGGCCAATAAGCGTAGGGATCG
>PMUF01000384.1:5283-10966 GCA_003167015.1 Chitinophagaceae bacterium
CAAGGTCAATGGGCTGGCTGCGGCGGCGAAGTAAATTGCGGCGTACATCGCTGATGTACTTCAGCCGGCTACGTCAGTGGAGTCAGTTTACTGGCAGTAACTTATTTATAAAATAGTTTGTATAAAGAGGCATCCATAACGGATGCTTTTTTATTTTGCAGGTATGAGGATACTGCTTTGTCTTTTCCTGCTGGCCGGTTCCTGTGCCGGAATGGGGCAATCCCTGTCCACTCCTTTCGAACGGTCAGCCGGAAAACAAACGGCCACTTATGCCGAGTGTATAGCCTTCTATCAACAGCTGGATAAATTATCGCCGCAGGTATCCATCAAAGAAATGGGGATGAGCGATGCGGGTTATCCCTATCATGTCGTGCTATACGCCAACGACGGGTCTTCGGACCCCGATCAGTGGCACCGGCGCGGAAAAGTGGTCATCCTCATCAATAACGGCATCCATCCGGGTGAACCTGACGGGGTAGATGCCAGCATGCTGCTGTTACGTGATCTCGTGACCAAAAAAATACATCTTCCCGACAACATTGCGCTGGCGGTGATCCCGCTGTACAATATAGGCGGAGCGTTGAACAGGAGCCCTTTTTCGCGGGTGAACCAGAACGGCCCGGAGAGCTATGGTTTCCGGGGCAATGCCCAGAACCTGGACCTCAACCGGGATTTTACCAAGAACGACAGCCGTAATGCCCGTTCTTTCGTCCGGATATTCCACTGGGTGAACCCGGATCTGCAAATCGACAATCACGTCAGTGACGGGGCGGACTATCAATATACTATGACACTACTCGCTTCACAATGGAACAAGCTGGGCGGCGGGCTGGGAACTTTTCTACATGATGTCTTCCAGCCGGCGTTGTTTGCGGGCATGGAAAAGAAGGGCTGGCCCATGACGCCATACGTCAATTTCGAAGAAGGGAACCCGAGCCGGGGGTGGGATGCCTTTTACGACGAGCCGCGGTATTCCACCGGTTACGCCACACTGTTTCATACGATCTCCTTCATGCCGGAAACGCATATGCTGAAACCCTTCCGGGACAGGGTGTTGTCTACGTATGCCCTGATGGAGACGATGATCACCGAGGCCTCGCGGTATGCGGATGACCTGCTGACAAAAAGAAAGGAAGATATCGCTGCCGATCTGCAGCATGACCGGCTGGGGCTGGACTGGAAGGTCGATACGTCGCGATTCGACCAGATCTCGTTCAAAGGATACGAGTCGGATCACAAGATCAGTGAAGTGACGGGGTTTTCCAGGATGTACTATGACCATAGCCGCCCTTTTGAAAGAAAGGTGAAATACTTCGATTATTTTACCACTGACGTTAACGTCTCAGTGCCGAAGGCCTATATCATCCCCCAGGGCTGGCATGATGTGACGGACCTGTTACAGTTGAACGGGGTGCGGATGCGCAGGCTGCTGCACGATACGACGATGAATGTAGAAGTCTATCATATCGCGGATTACAAATCTTTACCGCGGGCATATGAGAAGCACCACAAGAATACGGCCATCAAGGTGAGCGCCGATCAGGAGCCCATCCATTTTTTACGGGGAGATTATGTGATCACGACGGACCAGCCGGCGCGACGATTCCTGGTGGAGATGCTGGAGCCTACCGGCGAGGATTCTTATTTTGCCTGGAATTTCTTCGATGCGATCCTGCAGCAAAAAGAAGGGTACAGCGATTATCGCTGGGAGGATGTAGCGGCCGACTGGCTGAGGCAACATCCGGACCTGAAGGAACAACTGGAAGAAAAGAGAAAAGCGGATTCAACTTTTGCACAGAGCGCCCCTGCGCAGCTGCAATTTGTCTATATGCATTCTCCTTATTACGAGCCTGCACATCTGCGGTACCCGGTCTATAGAGTGTTACAATAAAATCGAGTTTATCGGCCGGGTTTTTCCGCCGGGTTTTTCGGGGAACGGCGTTAGAATCTTCCGTCGGGACCACGATCACCGCGGTCACCGCCACGATCTCCGCGATCACCGCCACGGTCGCCACCACCACCATAACCGCCACGATCTCCGCCGCCACCGTAACCACCGCGGTCTCCGCCGCCACGATCTCCACCGCCGCCATAGCCGCCGCGATCTCCTCCTCCACCGCCGTAGCCGCCACCGCCGCCGGGGCGATAACCACCGCCGCCGCCGCGATTGTAGCCTCCTTTTTTGTAACCTCCGCCGCCACCACTGCCGCCGCCGCCGAAGCTTCTCTTTTTGAAGCCTCCGCCGCCACCGCCTTGCTGTTTGGGCTGCGATTCGTTGACGATAATCTTACGACCCATGACTTCACTGTCATACAGGTTAGTGATAGCCTGCTGAGCTTCACCATCATCTTCCATTTCGACAAATCCGAAGCCTTTGCTGCGTCCGGAAACTTTGTCCTTTACGATCTTGGCGGAAGCGACGGTGCCGTGTTGTTCAAAAAGGTTCCTAAGATCCTCATCGGTCATCTGCCAGGAGAGGTTGCCTACATAAATGTTCATTGTACAAAAAATTAAAAAATGATAAAAACCACTCTACCTACTAATAGACTACGATGACTGAGCAATCTGAAACAGAAATTTACGACAGCCGCTATAAAACTAAAAATAATAGAGCTACAGTAAAGATAACAATTTTTATTACTTAGTAAAATTTTGTAGGAAATCCCAGAAATTAAGCATTGGTCAGGGTTTTCACGTATTTCGTACCGGCAAAAAATCGTTTTTATACAAATGTGGTTTAAATTTATTCAAGAAATTTGCCTAATTATAGAAATATAATTAAAAAAGCCCGTGATTTATTCACGGGCTTTCAATATTATGGCGCCGGGCTTTGAAGCCTTCCGCCAAATAGCCGTTTATTCGGCAGAAACTTCGAATTCTACTTCGGCCTCATTGCTGTTGCCGAAGTCAACTTTGGCCTTGTAAGTACCGAGTTCCTTTACTTCATCGAGGATGTGAATCCTGCGGCGATCGATCTCGTACCCTTTCTGGTCGCGGATAGCGCGGGCCAGTTGTACAGAGGTAACGCTGCCGAAGATTTTTCCACTGGTGCCGGTCTTTGCTCCGATCTTGATTGGGGCAGACTTAAGCACCTCGATCACTTTATTCACTTCTGCCATCAATTTGGCCTCCTTCTTCTGGAGCTGCTTCATCCTTTCGTCCAGCTGTTTGAGGTTGGACGGATTGGCTTCGACTGCCAGTTTGCGGGGAATCAAGTAGTTACGGGCATAGCCATTCTTGACGGCTACCTTTTCATGAGCCGAGCCCAGGTTGTCTACATCTTGGATTAAGATGACTTCCATACTGTTGGTTTTGTTCACCGTTTGCCCAATCCATACTGCGGTACAGCCGGACTGTCCCCCCTTTCCGGGGAAAGGGGTTAGGGTGAGGGTTACTTTAATAGGTCTGTTACGTAGGGCAATAATGCCATCTGACGCGCTTTTTTCACTGCATCGGATACTTTCCGCTGGTATTTCAGGGAGTTACCGGTGATGCGGCGGGGCAATAACTTACCCTGCTCGTTCAGAAATTTTTTCAGGAATTCAGCATCCTTGTAGTCGATGTATTTGATGCCATACTTCTTGAAACGGCAGAATTTTTTGGCGCGTTTCTCCGGCTTGATGGCGGTGAGATACTTGATTTCGTTTGCTTTTGCCATGGGTTACGCTCCTGCTTTTTCGGTTCCTGTAGGTACGCCACTTCTCTTCCTGCCATTGTACTCGACGGCGTATTTATCGAGTTTGGTAGCCATGAAACGTAACACGGTTTCGTCGCGGAGAATCTGGATCTTCAGCTTCTCATTGAAGTCGGATGGCGCATTGTATTCCAGCACCCAGTACAGACCGGTGGTCTTTTTCTGGATGGGATACGCCAGTGATTTCAGGCCCCAGGGATTTTCGTGCACTACGACTCCACCGTTGTCTTTAACGAAGGCAGCGTATTTTTTCTGGGCGGCTTTGTAGTCCTCCTCAGATAGCACAGGGGTAAAAATCACCATCAATTCATAATTGTTCATGATCCCTGTTTTTTTGTTTAAAAATTAATCGGGCTGCAAAGGTAAGGGATTTAGCGGGAAAAACCGGGTATTTCCGGGGAAAATACAGCAGATTTTGGGGCGAGGTTGGGGCTTCGCCGGATGGGGGAGGAAAAGGGGTGCGCGGAGGAGTGGGGACGGGGCTCAGGCAGAACGGAACCGGCCAGGTGCCGGGAGGGGCGGGATACCGCCAGTGTGTCAGGTGATCACAAGTGGCATTTTCTTTGTTCCGAGGCACCGAAGTATAAAATCATCAAAAACCATTGCTATGCAAAAAGGAAATATACGCGTTCAGACGGAGAACATTTTCCCTATCATTAAGAAATTCCTTTACAGCGACCATGACATTTTTATCCGGGAACTGGTCAGTAATGCGGTTGATGCTACCCAGAAGCTGAAAACCTTGTCCTCTTTGGGGGAGGCAAAGGGCGATCTGGGTGATTTGACCATTGATATTCAATTAGATAAAGAAGCCAAGACGATTACCATCTCGGACCGGGGGGTAGGGATGACTGCTGAAGAGGTCGATAAGTACCTGAACCAAGTTGCCTTCAGCGGGGCTGAAGAATTTCTGAGTAAATACAAGGGGCAGAATGAGGCCAATATTATCGGTCATTTCGGATTGGGGTTCTATTCTTCTTTTATGGTGAGTGAGCGGGTCGATGTGATCACGAAGAGCTACCGGGAGGGCGCCCAGGCAGTGAAATGGGAATGCGACGGCAGCCCGGAATTTACGCTGGAAGATATAGAAAAAGAGGGCCGGGGCACCGATATCGTGTTACATATCAATGAGGAAAGCCAGGAATTCCTGGATGCAGAGCGGATCCGTGCGATCCTCAAAAAGTTCTGCCGGTTTTTGCCGGTGCCAATAAAGTTCGAAGGGCAGCAAATCAACAACCCCACGCCTGCCTGGACGAAGCGGCCCAGCGAACTGACTCCCCAGGATTACCAGGATTTTTATAAAGAATTATATCCTTATGGCGAGGCTCCGCTTTTCTGGATCCACCTGAACGTGGATTATCCCTTCAACCTGACAGGCATCCTTTATTTTCCGCGTATCAAGCAGAGCTACGAAATCCAGAAGGACAAGATCCAATTATATAGCAATCAGGTGTTTGTGACGGATGAGGTAAAGGATATCGTCCCTGAGTTCCTGATGCTGCTGCATGGGGTCATCGACAGCCCGGACATTCCGCTGAATGTAAGCCGCAGCTACCTGCAGGGCGATCCCAATGTAAAAAAGATCAACAATCATATCACCAAAAAGGTGGCTGATAAGTTAGAGGAGATCTTTAACAAAGAGCGGGCGGCATTCGAGGAGAAGTGGGAAAGCCTCGGGCTGTTTGTAAAGTACGGTATGATGACGGACGACAAGTTCCTCGAGAAGGCGATCAAGTTCCATATCATGGAAGACGTAGCCGGCGGAAAGTTCTATACACTGGACGAGTACCGGGCTGCCGCCGAAGGTCTGCAGAAGAATAAGGAAGGTAAGTTGGTCATCCTCTATACCAGCAATCCTGTGCAGCAGGACAGCTACATACGGCAGGCGCAGGCAAAGGGATTTACCGTAGTCAAGCTCGAGACGATCGTGGATGCAGCGTTCATCAACCAGATGGAATCTAAGTGGCCCGACGTCCATTTTACGCGTGT
>PMUF01000306.1 GCA_003167015.1 Chitinophagaceae bacterium
TTCCCTGGTTGCGGTTGAAGACGGGCAGATCGATGGAGGCGCCGATACCATAGTAGCCATAGTCGAAGCCGCCCTGCTCGTCATAGTTGAGTGAGAGAGTCAGGTCCGGGACCGCCAGCGCCTTTTGGTAATTATAATTGAGCACATTGATCTGGGTATTGGTTTTGGCGATATTCAGATCGGTGCGGTTACGATAGGCGGAGTCGAGCAGCGTATTCAGCGTATATTTATTGGGGTCCAGGCTGTCGACAGCTGCGGAATCGGGGACAGGGTCGATATAGACCGTGGGTTTGACCTGGAGGACTAGCCGCAGTTCGCTTTCCGTATCATTGATCTGGTTGATCAGGTCGTTGTATTCACTGACGAAGCTGTACAGCTGGGCTTTGATGCGGACGAGGTCTTTTTCGGAAATGTATCCTTTGGCCTGCGCTCCGGCGTAGGCGTTGACGATCTTTGTGAGGGCGTTGATCTCGTCCTGGTAGGCCTTGGAGGATTGTTGCAGGTAATAGATGTTGAAATAATCGGTCCTCAAGGTGTACTTGAGGGTACGCAGCAGGTCGAAGAACTGGTAGCGGGTCAGGGTCACCTGGGCCTGTGCCAGCTTGATCTGCTTGTTCCGTTTACCGGCCAGGAGGATCTCCTGGTCCAGCTCGAGTGTGGTTTCGTCATTGATGCCCAGGGGGAAGAACTGGCGGAGCTGTGCGGAGTAAAGCCCGTGGCCGATACTGAAGTTCGGGTTCGGCCAGAGTTTGGCTTGTAGTACGAGTGCTTCGTTGGCGTCTATGTTGTACTTCTGAGCCAGCAGTTGGAGGTTGCTGTCGAGGAACATCTTTTCTGCGTGGAAGAGATCGACCTTGAGCGTGTCCTGGATAGGGCTTTGAGCCTTGGCGAGGCTAGTAGTCAGTAATAGCGTCAACGAAAGAAAAATTCCGATTCTGGATGGACTTAGCATGCGCTTTTCTTTTTAGATGGTGTCATACGGCGAACAAGCGTGGCAAAAGTCAATGTGGGAGTATAGGAACGCGAAGGTATAAGGCGGCTGTTAGGTCGGAATTAGGGGGGGATTAGAGCAGGATTAAAGCGGGATTAGACAATTCTAATGTGCGGCGCGGGGGATTGAATATGAATGAGTTGGGGTGTGCGGGGCTTAACGTCGAATTAACTTCCGGCGGCGCGCACCGCGTAGCGGCGGCCCCTACATTTTAAATGGAGAAAAACAATTGGAATTCCGTGCCTTTATCCAGTTGGGACTGGACGGTGACGCGGACGTTGTGCAGGCGGAAGATCTTATCGGCGAGGGAGAGGCCTACGCCGTAGCCGGCATAGCCGAAGGTATTGGAGCCGCGGTAAAAGGGCTGGAATATTTTCTGAAGATCCTCTTTACCGATGCCGATGCCTTTATCGCGGATACTGATGACCGGGGTATGGTTATTCATGTACAGGCGGCAGGTGACTTCATGGTTATCGGAGAATTTGATGGCGTTCTTCATGATATTGCTGATGGCGATGAAGAGCAGGTAATTATTACCCTGGATGGTGTACTTGCGGGTGTCTTCGGGCAGGTGATATTGGAGATCGATTTTGCTGTCGGGCAGGCGTCCGCCAAATTCATCTTTGATCTGCCAGATCAGCTCGTCGAGGCGGAGGTCGCGGAATTCGGTGATATCGATATTGGTCTGGGCGAGCTCGAAGAGGTTGTTGATGAGATCATTGAGCTTTTCCGATTCTGTGAGGACGTTTTCAAGGGTCTTTTTGTAATCTTCCTTGTCTCTTTCCTGGGAGAGGGTGACCTCTACGTCCCCGATGATGGAGGTGATGGGGGTCCTGAGCTCATGGGAGGCGTGGGCGACGAAAGAGCTTTGGGCTTCGAAGGACTGTTCGAGGTGTTCGAGCAGGTTATTGAAGGTGACGGCGAGCTCGTTGATCTCGTCTTTGCCTTCTTTGGTCTCCAACCGTTTGTTGAGGCTGGACGTGCGGATGATCTTGACGTCGTTGATGACTTTTATCATAGGGGACAGGGCGATGCGGGCGAACAGGCGGCCGGCGAAGAAGAGGACGCAGACGGAAATGAGGAATCCGATGAGCATGATGAGGAAGAGCTGGCGTTGCTGGTCGAAGCCGTAGGTATCGATGGCGGAGGCGAGGATGACGAAGTTGCCGGAGTTGTCGATATAAAAGATGCCGACGATCTGGCGGTTGCCTTTGGCGTATTCGATGGATTTTTCTCTGCGGACCTGGTCGATGATGGATCTTTGCCATTGAAAGGAGCTGTCCTTGATGAAGACGGACTGGTCCTGGTCATTATAGATGCGGACAATCTCTTCGGGTAGGGATTGGGGGTATTTTTTCTGGACGTCGCGGAATTTTTCTTCGGAGAGGTTGTCCTGGGCCAGGAATAGCTCCGCATTAGTAATGGCACGTTCTCTTAGGTGGCCGTAGAAATCTTTTTTCTGGTTTTCCCAGGTCACGAGGTAGATGGCTGTAAGGACGAGGAACAGCAGGACGGCGGAGACGATGGTGAATTGTAAAGAAAGGCGGTCGCGAATTTTCATTTTATTCTTCTTTCAGTACGTAGCCCATACCTATCACCGTATGGATGAGGGTCGGGTTGAAGCCTTTGTCGATCTTCGACCGGAGGTAGTTGATATAGACATCGATCAGGTTGGTACCCCGGTCATAGTTGATACCCCAGACCGTCTCGGCTATATGTGTCCGGGATAGCACCCTGTTTTTATTGACGATCAGCAGTTCCAGCAGGGAGAATTCTTTAGCGGTGAGGATGATCTCTTTGCCGGCGCGGCGGACGGTTTTTTTATAGCCGTCTACTTCCAGGTCGGCGATCTTATATTGGATGCCGGGGGAGGTGAGGAGGCGTCGTCTGCCGAGGGCTTTTACCCTGGCCAGCAGTTCGTCGAAGTGGAAGGGTTTGACGAGGTAGTCATCCGCTCCGGATTCCAACCCGGCGACTTTGTCTTTGGTGGCGCCGAGTGCGGTCAGCAGGAGGATGGGAAGGTCGGGTTTGAATCTTCTGATCCGCCGGCATAGCTCAAGGCCGCTTATGCCGGGAAGGATGACGTCGAGGATGACCAGATCGTATTCGTTTTCGAGCGCCAGTTTTTCGCCGAACAGTCCGTCATAAGCCAGCTCAACGGGATGCAATTGTTCCTGGAGTCCTTTGCGAATAAAGTCAGCCACTTTTGGTTCATCTTCCACCAATAATATATTCATGCTGAGGCCTTTGGTGTTAGGGTGCAAAGGTACTTCTGCGGTTTGGCACCTGATGTTTCCAAGATGTTAAGGGGGGATGCTTTGGAGATCGAAGAGTTAGGGTGGGGACGTCAGCTGAATTTCAGTAATTTGCGGACGCAAAATTCTCATGCTCAATATGAAAGCAGTATATATCATTGATTCCGTCCGCACGCCTGTCGGAAAGTTTGGCGGTGCGCTGGCCTCTGTTCGTCCCGACGATCTTCTGGCGCATGTCATCAAAGTTCTGCTGGGGCGTAACCCCGGCGTTGATCCGGCGGNNATGGCGGCGTTGCTGGCGGGGTTGCCTGTGTCCGTGGCGGGGACAACCGTCAACCGGCTGTGCGCTTCGGGATTACAGGCAGTGATGGATGCGTCGCGGGCCATTGCCTGCGGGGAAGGGGACCTGTATATTGCCGGCGGTGTGGAGAGTATGACCCGGGCGCCGTTCGTGATGGCCAAGG
>PMUF01000310.1 GCA_003167015.1 Chitinophagaceae bacterium
GCAGGTAATCCTCGGCGTTCCCGTCATAGTTACTCAGGAAAAGCATTTGCCTTCCTTCATTGATGATCAACCACCGGGCAAAGTGGACGGTAGGGATGCCGGATAGTTTGCCTTTGCTGAAAAGATAAGGCGCGAGGAAATCGGTTGCACGCAACAGGAACAACATGGTCGCCAGTCTGAATTTACCGGGTTTGACATTTCCGAGCGCGGAGAACTGTGCCTGGACGATTTGCGTTTCCCGGTTGACGAGCTCACGGATATGTGCGTTCGTAACGGGATCGGGATCATCTTTTTCGGTGATCTCGTGCCCCAGCATGATCAGCATCCATACGATGACGAAGGGGATGATCACCGGCAGGAAAAGGAGGAAGAGCAGGATCACCAGCATCAATTGACCATAGAATTTGATATTCCAGCCGGTGGTAGCGGGGGTCTCGGGTGTCCTGGCCCATTGCAATTCCGGCCTCGAATGGACAAAGTCGATGATCTGCCGGCGCACGGCCAAAGCCGGCTGGCGTTGGAAATTCAGCTGGTTGCTGTCTGCAAAATCGTTAATCGCATTCCGCAAGACGTCTTCGTTGTGGATCTGCTGTACGCTGCGGTAACCTACCCCTACATAGAACGTTTCGGCCTTTTTATTATGCGAGGCCAGGAAGTTTTTCAGGGTGGCGGCATCATATTCACCGACCGGTGAATGGTCACACATTGAAAAGATGCGCCATAAGCCTTTGCCGGCGACGGTTATCAGCGATTGAAGATGAGCGTCGAGGGGCATATCATAGTTGGTGGTAAAGACGAGTCTTGCCGGGATACCGTTGCCCTTTATATCGGGGCCTTTATCGAGGATGACAAAACGTGCAAAATGAATGCTGGGGATCTGTTTGAAGGGAATGATATCATTGGTATCGACTGCGGCGTCGATCTGCTGCAAAAGAACGGTCAATTCCCGTTGCATCCCCTCGCGAATGTTCAAGACTATCGAATATGCCCCATGTTGCGTCATACTATTACCGGGAGATTTAAAGGTGAGGTTTGATGTAGATATCATACAGGGAACCCGAGAAATATTTCCCGAAGGCCGTCATGATCTTCAGCGATGCCCATTCGGATGGGGCATTCAATACTTTCATCGTCGTCATCTGTTTGGCGAAGTCGGCGGCCTCAATGATGAGGATTCCTTTTCCCAGCACAGGCGACGTCTCATCCGTCCCTTCATGGATGGTTATATACAGCGTACTGGTATCCTTCCAAAGCTGGAATCCCTTGTCGTCGTTAATGAGCTTGTATCCATAAAAGAAGTAGTCCTTGCCTTCTTCGGAGTGGATATTCATGGTGTATTTCATCAGCTTGGTGGGTGTAGCCGCCGGCGCGTTGACGAAAAGGTTGAAAATGCCGTTGGATACCGTCATGGATTTGCCGGAAAGGGCCGGTGCATTCACGACGCCTTCGAGGGCGGCCCGGTGCTCAGTGGTATGCAGCATCGTCAGGACGTCGTCGGAGGTGACCGTCAGCGTGAATTCAAACACGCAATCGCTGAGCTTTCCTGCCGCCGCGCCTTTTTCAAAGTCCGTTTTTTCATCTGTGGAGAAATAACCCTTCATCGTCTCCGTGAACTGGATACCGGGTTTGACCGCCTCGTCGGGAATATTGAATTCCTTGTAAGCATAATCGATGGTCAACCCATAATCGAAAGCTATCAGCTCGCAACATCTTTCGGCCAGCGCTGAAATGGTGATCAGCGGGTTGACGCCCAGGGGAAGGGGTACCACGGAGCCGTCGCATACATACAATCCTTCGTAGACGGCGGTACCTGTCGTCGAAGAAAATACCTGGCCTTTGTGATTGACCACTCCTCCGGTGGCGTCGTTGGCCATGATACAACCGCCCAGGGGATGGACCGTCACCAGATCGTAATGCATGACCTTCGTCCAGGCCGGGTCGACGACATATTCCCCGCCGATGCCTTCCGAAGCCGAACGAAGGTTGGCGGCTACTTTTTGAAAGATGGCTTCCTTGCCAACGCCAGGCCAGTTAATGACCAGGCGGTCGCTTTCCAGTTTCATCGTCCCCTTGCCGTCGTCATGGGTCATGACGAGGAAGGCCTGCGTATTGTTCAAGGCGCCGTGATAGGGGCCCCGCAGGATACTTTCCGCCACCCGCAGTTTGCGATGCATTTCTTCGGAAGCGCTGCCGGCAGGCTCGTGGCCGAACAATTTTGAGATCCCGACCATGGATGCCGTGATGGTACTGGCCAGTGGCCCCGGGATATTGCCGTCTTCTATGACCATCCCGTCCTCCAGCACCGGCTGCTCGCGCAGATCGATCACCGAGGTGATACACGGGCCTACGGGGGGTATCTCGCCGGGTGCATGCGGACCGAACCCGATAGTATTGACGGTTACATCTGCATTATAGGCAAAGGCCAGGACATCCCCGTTGCCGGTGAATCGTTGCCCCAACTGGTCGGAGACTGCCAGACCTCTGTCCCGTGACCGAAGCAATATTTCTGTACTACCCAGACATCCGCCTCCGACGACCACGATGTCTGCGGTAACGAAGAGATCGGGCGCGTTGAATTTTTCGCTTTCGGCACTCTCGATGAGGTAATGCACGACCCATTTTCCATTGGGTTGGGTGGTATTCCCATCGTTCCGGCTGATATATTGCACGGCCACACCGGTAAATAATTGGGCGCCATGATTCCTGGCATCAGGCAGATAATTCATCAGGGTGGTATTCTTGGCCCCGTAATTGCAACCCGTCATGCAATCGCCGCATAGCTCGCATTTATATTGGTCTACACCGGCATTGTTCTTCCTGTCTTCAAAGGTGACATTGATATCGAGATAACGGAATGGCTGGTTCATGTGGGCGGCGGAGGTCTTCATCGCCTCGGATTTGGGAAGTTTGGGATAGCCGTTGACTCCCTCAGGATATTGGGCAGGCTGCAGCATGTGCCGGGCCCGTTCCACATTCCGCCAATAAGAATCGGGATCTTTCAGCAGTTCGGCCGGCCAGTTATCTTGCTGCAGCACCCTGGGTTCGGGCACCAATGATACGCCGGCATTCACCAGTGACGTACCGCCGAGCCCGCATCCTTTATAGACGCTGATATCCTTATTCAAATGGAATTCATACAGGCCGGTTTTTGGACCGATCAGGCCGTCGGGAGAATTGAACTGCATTTCTTTCAGTGCTGCGTCGGTAGTGCGCGGGTATTCGGATGGCAGGAACTCCTTGCCTTTTTCCAGCAGGCAAACCTTTTTGCCCGCGCGGGAAAGACGGGAGGCGGCAATGCCGGCGCCATATCCCGAACCGATGACGACCACATCGTAGTGGATCTCCATAGAAGCTATGGAAGACGAAAGCCGTTTGAATGGCATAGTTGATGTTTTATATGTCCTACAAATCCAACGATCCGGTCCAGTATTCGAAGCTGTGACCCATCCGTTCGTTGTCCTTATAAAAACCTGCGATGGTCATTGTATTTAAGCTGATAAAACTGTTATCATATATCCCGGTCTTATGCAAGGGCCTCCAGGTGCCGGTGTTCATGTAGATCTGGCCGACGACCTGGCCATTCCGGGTACAGGAAGACATCGGCACGACTTCCGGGTAATGGGTATGTCCCATCACGTAAAAGGTTTTGTCCATGCCGGGCCCTTTTGTCGTGAGGGTCCTGGCATATTGCCGGTAGGATTCCATATTATCTTTACTGAGAGAAAAGCGCTGAATGAGTACGGCCAGGGTTTCTATGGTTATATGGCCTTTGAGCAGGATACTGGTCATTTCCATTTCGATGACAGTCAAATGTTGTTTCGACACCAGGGGGTTGGTGGTGAAATCATGGATCAGCTGGCGGAGGGCGTCCCTGATGGAATCATTGACCAATTGAATATCCAGCCCGTACTTTTGAATCACGGAGGATATCCAGAGCGGAGCAAGGCTATAGGGCCTGAGGTTGTCGATCTCACGCAGTTCCTGCACGAAGATATCGATATCGGTTATCGTCCCGATCTTGTCAGCAGGGAAATCGGCCAGCTGCTGCCGGATCTGTTTGGGGATTTCATTCAATAGCTTGAGCACCACGACATCGCCAACCGATGAGTGGTCCCTCGTTGGCGGCTGGTAATTGGTTTCGTCGAAAATATCGCCATGCAGCGCATATACCTGGTGGTCGGTCTGTGACTGTTCCAGGTCCTTGTTTTCATTGGGAAAATAGGGGAATCGTTTGTCTCTTTCATTGGCCAGCCCAAGCGAATCGATGATATGGTTTCGAATGGCATTCATCCGCGGATCATCTATATACAGGAACCAGTCATGGTTTCCCACCATATAATAAATATTGACCTTCACGGTGGCTTTTTCAGGGCTTGCTTCAGAGCCGATGTTTCGGCTGATTTTTTCGTCTTCCGTGAGGGTACGCATGGAGAGCGGGATCTTAATGCCTGCCTTGGCAATATCTTTGAGGATCCCAAAGGATTTTTTATTGTTCTCCAGCACGCCGTCGACGATGGCCGAAATCTGGCTGAAAAAGGCGTCGCTGCGTTCCGATGTCCAGGGCATATTGATTTCCGGCTGGGCATTCCATTGTTCAGAGCGGATCATGTCAATGATATCGCCCAGCAATAAAATATCCAGCTGTTCAAGGGGTTGATAATAGCCTGTTCCGCTTCGCCAGGATGCATCGTAGGCCATATCGCTGATACGATTACGGAAGATGCGGAATGCCTTTTCGTCTATGAGCTCTCCCGACGTCCCGTCGGTCAGATGCAGATCGCTGATGATAACAAGCATGGAAATTTCAAGATATACTTTTTACCGCAGGTCAAAAACCGTGTAAATACCCTTTTTTTTATGGGGGGAAAGTGGTATTATATGACTACGTCGGACAATTTTTGCAGGGACCGACTTTTGCCTCTGGTTTTTCAGGTGGGTTATCGGGTGTACATTGCAGCTTCCAGGCATATCCTCTCAATCGTAACGTATCACTAAAGAATATTTTCTTTTTGCCGTGCCCATAGATGGTATATGCAATCAATACGGATCTATGGGGATTAAGCGGAATAATAAAATCAAAGTCTTCGCCACTTTCCGCATCCGGAGGATAATAACCAACTAAGGTATTGTCATAATGATTCAGGCTGACAATGGTATCTTTTGCTCCATTGAAAATGATCTGATTAAAATCCAGGTAATGGAGGTATGCCACTGAATCGATGGGCAATTCCCAGATAGTTGTGCTTATCGAATCCACATAGAGGTAATTATACCCTATGTTCTTTACATTCAACCTGACATTAAGGTCGCATTGATCTGTCAAAAAAGAATCTGTTTTAGCTAATTTCCCTTCTATCGAGTCAATTTCTAACTTGATATCTGATTTTAGTTCTTTATTGAAGTTGGGAGCATCTTTCAACGTAAACAGTGACAAGGCCCATAACCCACCTATTAAAAGGGCAGCCATTTCAAACCAGTTCTTTGCCATTTCGACACGCTTTGACCGGCGGTCCAACCTGGTTGTATCCGGAGGTCTTGTTGCAAACATAGTAACAAATTTTGGCTATGAAATTGTTGAATAAAGGTATCTCAACGAAATGTGCTTTTCTACCGTTAAAACACCCAATTTTGGCTTAACTTAATGATTACTTTCTTTAATTTATGCGTACACTTTTTCTGTGACACCAACCGGGCATCATAAAGAATTACCCCACCTCAAGGCGCTGGACGGGCTGAGGGCGATGGCAGCCATCATGGTAGTGTTCTTCCATAGCCCGGTTCCTCTTTTCCAATTACGCTGTGGATGGGCGGGGGTAAACCTGTTTTTTATTCTATCGGGGTTTTTGATCACGAGGATACTGATCTCCACCCGTATTTATGGCCTTCCTGCCTATGTAAAGAATTTTTACAGTAGGAGGGTTCTCAGGATATTTCCCCTTTATTTTTTCTACCTCCTGTTGGCTGCGGGGCTATTGTATGTTCTGAATCTTACGGTCGGCGGGAAGGAACCGATGGTGGGTCAAGGCCTGTCAGATCTTCACACCAATTATCCTTTTCTATTAAGCTTTACCTATAATTTTGAAGAAATTATTAATTTTCTTAACAGATGGGAT
>PMUF01000508.1:0-6133 GCA_003167015.1 Chitinophagaceae bacterium
AAACGAGACGATCCATGATGCGAACATCCTGCGGTTTGGCTTTCCGCTGGGCTATTACAACCTGGTAGCCAATCCGAACTATAATTCGGCGCAGGCTGCCAGTCCTACCAACCCGGTGATGATCATGGATCCTACGTACTACCAGAATTCGCTGGCAGTGCGGACCAATCAGACGGCGGATCCCCGGCTGTATGTCAGCTGTCTGCAGCCCTGGGTGGATTCTGCGATCAATACGCCGCCGGCAGGCTATGTGCCTGGAACGGTGCCGACGACCGGTTACATCCCGGTATCGAAGCAGGCCGGACCGCTCAAACCGAATCAATTCCAATGGAGCTTTCGGAA
This sequence comes from Chitinophagaceae bacterium, assembly GCA_003167015.1. Taxonomy (GTDB): domain Bacteria; phylum Bacteroidota; class Bacteroidia; order Chitinophagales; family Chitinophagaceae; genus Puia. The sequence goes on from PMUF01000508.1 coordinate 343, forward strand.
ATACGCTCCGATCTATTGCAATGTCAATGATGTGCCCGGTGGGCAGGCGGATGGCGCCGACATTTACGTCTTGCGGCTGGCCGATGTCTACTTACTGTATGCGGAGGCGTGTATCAATACTAATGATAACACGGACGGTCTGGCGTACCTGAATATGGTGAAGAGAAGGGCATATGGGTATCCGATCAATTCGTCTTCGCCGGTGGATTATGCGAGTCTGACCAGCCCCACGGCTGCCGCGGCGTCGGGTGATCCGGTGCTGGGGAATAACCCGTTGTATTACGAGCGTTGGGCGGAACTGTTCAATGAGGGCACTTGGTGGACGGATATCTGCCGGTGGCACCTGGGTGCGTCGGAGGCGGCTTATTATAAGACGTGGAATTATGGCGCCATTCAGCTGACGTTCAATTCCAATTGTTATGCGTGGCCGATACCGATAGCGGAGATCAATGCGAATTCCAAGGTGGCGAACGAGCAGAATCCGGGGTATTAGCCGGGGCGGGTGATAAGGGATCGGTGCCGAAGCGGTCAGTCCAGGGCGCAGGACGATCATTTTGCGATGACGGACCGGTTATTCGATGATTTTAAATTTCGATTGCTATGCTTATAACACCCTATCAGTATTTCGTTGCCCTGTGTCTATCGTTATTGTGCTGTAGCGGGGTCAGGGCCCAGCAGGAGACCGCGCAGCTGGGCAAAGTTAAATTGTCTTTTAACCTGGACGGGCAAGGTGAGCCTGTTTATTCCGTGAGCTATGGAGACCAGCCGGTGATTTTACCGTCCAGGCTGGGACTCCAATTAAAGGATGTGGATAGCCTGTTTAGCCGGTGGTTCGTGTTGCTGGGCGTGGACCGGACGGCGGTAGATACGACGTGGCAGCCGGTGTGGGGAGAGACGAAGGATATCCGTGATCATTATGTGCAGCTGACGGTTCACCTGCGACAGGGCGCGATAGGCGGGGCGGGGGGATCATCCGGATTGGCGGCGGGTTCGGGGGTGTCGAGCGGCGGAGCGGCGGCCCCGGGCCCGGGAGGATCGGGACGGCGGATGGACATTGTCTTTCGGGTGTTCGAGGACGGGGTGGGGTTCCGGTATGAGCTGCCGCGGCAAGCCGGTATCCGGTATTTTGTCTTGTCCGATGAGCTGACGCAATTCCACCTGGCGGGGGATCACAAGACCTTCTGGATTCCCGGGGATTATGATAGCAACGAATATCCCTATACGACTTCTAAGATAAGTGAGGTTGACAATGCGGCGCTGGTGGCGGCATCTACGGCTATCGCCGTGCGGGTGGCCCCGGACCGGTATGCTGTCCAGACGCCATTGATGATGAAGACTGCGGATGGTCTTTACATCAATATCCACGAGGCGGCGCTAGTGAATTACCCTGCCATGCAATTGCATGTCGACGGGTCTTCGCTGACGCTGACGTCGGCGCTGGTGCCTGATGCGGTGGGCAACAAAGCATACCTGCATGCGCCCTGCCATACGCCCTGGCGGACCATTATCGTAAGTGATAAGGCGGCGGATATTTTGAGTTCCAGAATGATATTGAACCTGAATGAGCCGTCGGCGTTGGCCAGTACTGACTGGATCCACCCGATGAAATTCATCGGCATCTGGTGGGAGATGCAGACGGGCAAGGGGACCTGGAACTATTCGGACTATCCGGACAGTCTTGGGCCTACGGGAGCGCTGATCCCCAATGGGCGGCATTCGGCCAACACGGCGAATGTGAAACGGTACATTGATTTCGCGGCGGCGAACCATATCGGTGGACTGCTGGTGGAGGGATGGAATGTAGGGTGGGAAGATTGGTTTGGCAACTGGAAAGAAAATGTATTCGATTTTGTAACGCCTTATCCGGATTTCGATGTCCGGGCGATCTCGGACTATGCGCGGTCGAAGGGAGTGGCGATGATCATGCACAACGAGACGTCGGGGTCGGCGACGAACTATGAGCGGCAACTCGATACGGCTATAGGATTCATGCGGCGATGGGGTTATACAGCGGTGAAAACAGGTTACGTCGGGCGCATCATCCCGCGGGGAGAGCACCATGACGGGCAGTGGATGGACAACCATTATATCTATGTCGCGGCCAGGATGGCGGAGAATCATATCATGATCGACGAACATGAACCGATGCGTCCGACCGGCTTGCAGCGGACCTATCCTAACTGGCTGGCTTGCGAGGCAGCGCGGGGCAACGAGTACAATGCATTCGCCGATGGCAATGCCCCGGAGCATGAAACTATTTTGCCCTTTACCCGGTTGATAGGTGGCCCGATGGATTATACGCCGGGGATATTCCGGTTGCGGGGGTATTCCGATGTGCCGGGGCGGCAGGTGCATACGACGCTGGCCAAGCAACTGGCGTTGTATGTCACGATGTACAGTCCGCTGCAGATGGCGGCGGATCTGCCGGAGAATTATGCCGCGCATATGGATGCCTTTCAATTCATCCGGGATGTGCCGGTGGATTGGGATGACACGAAGGTGCTGGAGGCGGAGCCCGGGGATTACATTACGATCGCCCGCAAGGGTAAAGGGCAGGATGGGTGGTATGTCGGGGCGATCACGGATGAGCATAGCCGGACGGCGACGGTGCCGCTGGATTTCCTGGATAAGGGCCGGCGGTATAAGGCGATCATTTACCGCGATGCGGACAATGCGGATTGGAAGGGTAATCCGGAGGCATATATGATAGAGACTCGGACGGTGGGGCGGCAGGACCGGCTGACGTTGAAGCTGGCACCGGGGGGTGGAGCGGCGGTGAGTATTACACCGTTCTGATCTCCATGATGCGTTGTTCGAATTCTTCGTTGGGGACGGTGGACTTGTTTTTGATCCGGGTCTTGTATGTATTGATGGTGTTGACGGAGTATTCGAGGATGCGGGCGATCTTTTCGTTTTCGTGGATGCCCATGCGGATGAGCGCGAAGATGCGAAGGTCGGTGTTGAGGAATTCGTGGTCTTTCAGCTGGAGCTGATCTTCTTCGGGGAACAGGTCGTTGAAGCGTTGAATAAAATCCGGGAAGAGTTTGAGGAATACCTTGTCAAAGTTCTGAAGCAATTCTTCTTTTTCCTTTTTCAAATTGGTATTATTCACCAGGGTGATAACGTCTTCCCACTTCCGGTAGGCGATCTTCTGTTCGATGGACTTTTTAAATTTTTCGATTTTGGCGAAAGACTCGGAGTCGGCGTTGAAAAAGTAGCCGATGTATTCTTCCTTGATCTTATTGGCCTCGGATAGTTTGTTGTTGGTTTCGACCAGGCGCTGGTTAATAGATTGCTCTTTTATGTGGGCTTCCGTTATGATTCGTTGGGCGACCTGGAGCCGGTTGACCTGGCGGAGGACGATAATGACCAGAGCGATCACGGCAAGCAGCAGGACGGTGGCGATGATGGAATAGGTCACGAAGATGCTCTTCTGTTCTTCGACACGGCTGATCTTTTCGCCCTCTATGAGGGGCAGGATGGCGCTAACCTGGACTTTGCGTTGCCGGGCCCCATAAAAGATAGCATCTCGAATAGCAATCTCGATGTATGTGGAGGCGCTGCGGACGTCTCCTTTCTTATACAGGAGTTGTGCGAGGTTAAAAATGGCGGCGGTCTCTTTGGTAGAGGACTGGATATCTGCGATCGCGGCCCTGATGAGCAGGGCGATGGCGGTGTCGGGTTGTCCGTTGTTGATATAGATATCGCTGAGGGTAGAAGTCGTAATGGCCAGTTCGTGCAGGCTGAGGTCGGGCCGGTCAAGCAATTGCCTGAAATCCGTCAGGGCTTCGTCCCTGCGGCTGGACTTGATCTCTTCCAATCCCTTAAAATAGGAGTGCTGGAAGGAGGCTGGGGGATAGCGTTGCAGGGCAGAATCCATATAGTCGTTTCCCTTCCGGATATAATCGGGTGTATTGTAGGCATCGTTGTCGAAATCCCCCAGGTCATAATAATAGCGGCCGAGCAGGGCATAATATTCTGCCTGCAGGCTGTCCGGAGCTTCAGGGATATGGATTTTGGAGAGGGAGTCGAGGGTCTCCTTGAACAAGCCGGAGGAGAGCAGACAAAAGTCCAGTTTGAGCCGGGCGTAGGTAATGCGGGCAGGGTCGCCGAGTTGCAGGGCGGTTGTCTGGAGGTGTCGTGCATAGGTAAAGGCGGAGTCATAGTTAAAGACCTTATAGGCCTCATATAACTGGCTGTAACTATTGAAAAGTGCGGGGAGATCGTCCTTTTTGGTTTGGGTGGCGGTGGATTTGATCCGGTCCAAGGCTAATTTGAGCTGTTCGATGGACCGCAGTTTGTCGGCATCATATTTCGGGGATGCTTCAATAGCGCGGTCGAGCTGGGTTAACAGTGGGTTGCCGTTATCCTGGGCTTGGGCATCCAGGAAAAAGAAGAGGCTTAAAAGAATTGGAAGCAGTCGGGTGCGCACGAAATGTGGGGCGTTTTGTCGCTCAAATATAGCTATAAAAAAAAGAAGCCCAGATAGAAATCCAGGCCGTTGCTAAAATCCAATATCCTATTAAAAGCCATAGTATTAAAGCAAATAATAGTCCAAACGGATTTTAAGGGGGGATAAGCGGGTTCTCTGTAGCAGATGAGGAATTCCGTGGATTTTTTTCCTCAGTCGTCCACGAAATTCTTCAATTTTATCTTGTGCCATCGGGGCGCTGTGGGGGGTGCCACCGAGGTTGTGGGGGGTGTGCCACCCAGGCTATGGGAGGGGGTTTGTGTTATCGGGGAGAGTTTTTGTTGCATCGGGTCGCGTAACTTTGTCTCATGGTGACAAAAGAGGATATTATTTTTTTACGTCAGGCGATAGACCTGGCCCGGCGGGGAATGGAAAGCGGTTTGGGAGGACCGTTTGGTTGTATTGTGGTCAGAAATGGGGAGGTGGTTGGGGAAGGCAGCAATGGGGTGACGTCCACCAATGACCCCACGGCTCATGCTGAGATCATGGCCATTCGGGATGCCTGTCGCCGGCTGGGTGATTACCAGTTGACGGATTGTACGGTTTATACTTCCTGCGAGCCCTGCCCCATGTGCCTCTCGGCCTGCTATTGGGCTCGCCTCGACGCGGTGTACTACGGCGCCTGCGCCGCCGATGCCGCGCGCGCTGGATTCGATGACGCGTTTCTATACGACGAGTTCCGCAAATCCCCGGCCGAGCGGCAACTCCCTTCAACGCAGTTGCTCGGCGATGAGGCCTGGTCCAGCTTTCAAACCTGGCTCGACACCCCAAACAAAATCGAATACTGATCAATCAGACGGAGCGCGGGCCTTCAGTTTTATCGGTGGTCTCCAGAAGTTGCGGAAAAACTCATGATACGCAGCCAGGCGACAGAAAAACTTCCCTCACGCTCTAGCCTGAATTTCTCACACCGGGCGCGAAAAATGAAAACCAGTTGGTTGTCGACGCCGCTTAAGTGGCCTTAAGTGCCGCTTAAATCGGCTTAAATGGCCCTTATTCTGTACATTTTGTAGTTACTGAGTGGTACTGGTTCGTCTGGTCATCCGGTTTGTTTTCATTGGGTTATACCTTTCCAAGGCCCCTGACGTGTGCCGTTTTTGGGGGGAGGGGGTGGGGGGGTATTTCTTTTTTCCTTCGGGGTACGTACCGGTCATGGTCCTGCGAAATTGAATCGGGCTGGATTTGGGTGGTGACCATGTATTCAGTGTGTAGGAAAGAGGGGAAATTATCTGCAAAGATAATGGGTGTGAGAAATGCGGGCTTAAGCCCCAAGACTTTAAAGGCTTTATTGGCAGCCAGGGCTAAGAGCTTATCCGTAAA
>PMUF01000508.1:6189-6404 GCA_003167015.1 Chitinophagaceae bacterium
TTACAAGGCTCGACGGATTGAGGCTACGCGAATTTTTCTCCGCAGCCTCTCCGGACCTGCAGAAACACAGCGCTTCCAATCGGCCCCGGCCCCCTCCGCTACAATAAAACGAAGCGCCCGGCAGCCAGCGGTTTCTGTCGCTGATCCTGCGGGCGCGGCCTACCATTATGCTGCCTCAAAATCTAACTGAAGCACTTACGTTCGACGACGTGCTG
>PMUF01000152.1 GCA_003167015.1 Chitinophagaceae bacterium
TCGCCGTCGTACCCGGACGCCCGCCATTGGCGGAGGCAAACTGGTTGCGGTCCAGGCTGGCCGTATGATTGTGGTTGAATTGCTCGGATGTCGGTTGAACGTGGTTCTCCCGCATGGCCACCTGCTCCTGCGCATTGGGCTGGGCCTGGATACCGCCGCCGCCGTTAAAGCTCGTGTGATTGACGACCGTCGTGTTGTTGATCACCGTATTGTTGATATAAGTGTTGTGGACGACCGTGGTGTTGACGTTGACGACGGCCGTGTTGTAACGGAAATAACCGCCATGCCACTCCCCGCCGACAAAACCTGATCCTCCATAGCCGTAGCCATAATTCACCCCGCCATAAAAGCCGATATGCGGGCCCCAATAGCCCCCATGCCAGCCATAGATGCCACCGGCATAGCCCCAGTAACCCGGCGTCCATAAATAACCGGGATTAGCCGGTCTTACCCATACACCCGGCACCCAGTAATAACCGTCGACCTCGTCATAGGCCCAATAACCCGGCGTCCAGAGATAACCATCGACAGGACAGGGCGGTTGGGTATAGACCGGCAACGCAGGCGGCGCCGTTCGGATGGAAATCCCTACAGAAAGGGAGAATTGAGCGGAAGATCGAATGGCTACAAAAGTCAGTGCGGATATAAACAGCAATCTGCTGAAGGTATTTCTCATAATAGATATTTATGGCCGTAAACGTTACGGTCCCGTGAAAATGATCGAACGCAAATTAGATTGGAAAAGTATCCTGCCACCCGATCACTTTGTTAATCAATTCCCAATGACGAAAGAAGTGTGGAATCCATACCTCATGCCGCGCTTCGTTGGACCGCATTCGTCCGTCCATCTGCCTGCTGCTGTTATGGCATCATAATTGTCTCTTTATAGTTGTGTTACTGGCGCGTGCGGCGCAACACTTTTTCTCCGGACAGCAATCGTACACCCATCCAAGCCAACTATTTTCCTTCATATTTTTTTAAAATAATTCTTATGTCAAGCACATTAGTAGATTCCGTCAAATCGGTCTTTACGGATCCTGTCATCGCAAAGTTTTCTGTTTTACTTGGCGAGACCGAGGCCAATGTTCACAAGGCAGTTCATGCCGCCATCCCGATAGTCCTGACAGATATCCTGCACAAATCTTATTTTCCCGAGCCAACAGGCAAAGTATTGGACTTGTCGCGGCAGGCTGCCAGTGCTGATTTTTTCGGTGGCCTGCACGAATTGAGTACAGGTTCCGGAGGGCTTTTACCCGGCAGCATATTATTGAACAAGGGAACCAATTACTCAAAGTCGCTCCTCGCTTCACGTACTGATGCCGTTGTCAGTGAGATCAGCAGGCATGCGGGCATCAGTATTCCTTCTTCATCTTTTATAACAGGTGTCGTCACCTTTGCATCCCTCGATGCCGTCGGTCGTCATCTGGTCAATGGGAATACCGACCCCAAAGGCCTTTCACTCTGGCTACAGACGCAGGCTGACAGCATCAAGGCATCCATTCCTGCCGGACTGCAGGTTAAGACGGCATTGGGCATTCAGCACTATCCATGGGAGAAGTCAACTACCCGTCGCCGTAATACAGCTCTATATGCGGTGGTCGCGGTTGTCGTAGTCGCACTTGTTATTTTCTTTGTGTACCGTCATTCGCAGGATACGACGGCTACGGCTTCCGTAGCGCCGGCCGACACTACGACAGTGGTGGCAGTGTCTGCACCGGTCACCGTCGACACGGCATCTGCCCGGATACAGGTAACTTTACCGAATGGAAAAGTACTGGATGCATATAAGGGTGGCACGGAAGATCAGTTGGTTAGTTTTCTGAACGACGCCCATGCGCCACTGGATAAAAAGAACGGCAATTGGTTTGATTTTAGCAAGACAGCATTTGCCAGTAATAGTGCCAGCCTGCTATTGGAGTCGGAAGGGCAATTAAATAATATCGTGGCGATCCTCGATGCCTTTCCGAAAGCTAAGATCAAGATCGGCGGCTATTCCGATAACACCGGTGATTCTGTCGACAATGTTCGCCTTTCTCAGCAACGGGCCGAAAATATATTGACGAAGTTAAAGCAGCTGGGCGCAAAACCTCGTCAACTCACCGATGCGGAAGGGTATGGCCCCAGGTATCCGATAGGAGACAATGGGACGGCAGCCGGCAGGGCGATGAACAGGAGAATGTCCCTGGATGTCAAAGCGAAATAGATTTGATGGAAAAGAGGTAAATTGCCTGAAACCTCATCTGCTTGGTCAACAAATGCCTGATAATTTCCTTCTTCCTGATTGGCAGTTGTTCATCTTCCCTCCTCGCCCAGGAGCATAGCTATATTAATTATACCGTTAAAGACGGCCTTGCCGGCTCCACGGTCTATTCCATGGTCCAGGACAAAGACGGCTTTCTCTGGTTCGGCACCGAGACCGGCCTTAGCCGCTTCGACGGAACGCATTTCAGGAACTTCTATACCGCCGATGGCTTGCCCGACAACGAGATCATCAAACTATTCGTCGATTCCAGGAACCGCGTCTGGATCATACCTTTCAAAAACAAAGTGTGCTACTACCACAACGGAAAAATACACAACCAGGACAACGATCCCGTCCTCCGCCAACTGGCTATCCACTCCGAAATCATTACTGTCGTAGAGGATACCACAGGTAACGTGCTGGTAGCAGATGCCGGTTGTATACATATTATTGCCCCGAATGGGACGATCACCGACATTAAGGAGTTTAACGGAAAAACTTTTGTGCTACTCCAGGCAGGCCTCAACAAAAAAATGCAAGGCAAGTTCCTCTTCATCGTCGATCATTATGTCATTTGGGCTGACCTGGTGAAAGGCAGACTGTGCCTGGCAGGTTACCTCAATCCTTTTCATCCCAACAACAACGCCTCCACCTACATCAGTCCGCAATTGGAAATTCACGAAGACAAGGATAGTCTCACCTTCCTTGATACCAGGGACAGTAGCCAATCGAGGATCGCATTACCAAATGAATTTATCAATATTTCCAGGATCAATGCCGACCAGATCACCATCAACTCCTTTTCAGCCACCGTCCTGCTGGATATTACCCGTCATACCATCATCGACAGTTTTTTGCAGGGTCAGCCCGTCAACGGCGTCCTGGAAGATACAGAGGGCAACCTCTGGTTCAGCACCCTCGACGCAGGGGTTTACCGGCTCGGCTCCAGGGACGTTCAACACTATACTTTCCGGTTGGATAACACAGTCTTTCCCGTCCTCTGTATACAAAAGATCGACAGCGTTTTATATGTGGGAGCGGACAGATTGTGCCTATGGCTGACTACCGACAAAGGCAAATCCTTTCACAGCCTCAAGCTCTATGACAGGTTCAACAGGGGTAGGATCATGGCGATAATACCGGCCGGCGAAAAAAAGATCATCATCGGCACGGATGCGGGGGTCTTCCTGCTGGACCGCACCAGGAATAAACGGCAACTCTTCTGGCAGCAAGGAGCCATCAAGGCCCTGGCAGTCACGGGTGATTCCACCGTACTCGAATGTACCAGCATGAATACCAGGATCATTCGCCTGAGCAATCGAAAAGTCCTTGACACCTTGTGGAATGGCCGCTCTACCTGTGGTTGCCTGCTGAAAGGCATCTACTATGCGGGTACGCTCAATGGGCTGTATGCCGTTTTGCCCAATAAAAAGATCATCTTTTTGGGTGAAAAAAACCGGTCACTCGCGGCCCGGATCTCCGACATAAAGGCCGCACCGGACGGCACCTTATGGATTGCCACGTATGGCCAGGGGCTGCTGTCGTATAAGGATGGCAGGGTGAATAACCGGATCACAGCCGACAGCAGGCTGACTAGCGATATTTGCCGGAACCTGTTTATCGCGGGCAGCAATATCTGGGTAGGTACCGATAGGGGGCTCAATAAGATCGTGAAAACCGCCACCGGGTATTCGACGATTCAATTCACCACCTCTGAGGGTCTCAATTCCGACATCGTCAATGCCATCTATGTGGAAGGAAAAAATATCTACGTGGGGACACCCGGCGGCCTCACCTGCCTTAATGAAGATAAAATCCCCAAGAGCAGGCCCGGATGCCAATTGAGGATCACCGGTATCAGCATCGCCGGTAAAGACTGGCCTCTCGATACAACCAACTTCCTCCTCTCCCATCGTGACAATGACCTGCAAATTCAATTCGCAGGTATCTCCTACCGGTCCGCCGGCGCTATCCGCTATAGATATAAATTGAGCGGCCTGGATGACAACTGGAAGACGACCGATCAGACGACCCTGCACTACCCTTCCCTGCCTCCGGGCGCTTATGACCTGCAACTACTCGCCATCAACAAATTTGACGTCGTCAGCAACTTGCTGCAAATCCGCTTTACGATCCAAAAACCGTATTGGGAAACGAGCTGGTTCAGGCTGTTGCTCGTCCTGTTGGTCACCCTATTCGTCTGGCGGCTCTTTCACTACCGGGTAAAGGCTATCCGGAAAAAAGAAGCCGAAAAAGCCGCTACAGCCGCCCGGATTGCCGAGCTGGAACAGGCGGCGCTGAGATCCAGGATGAACCCCCATTTCATATTCAATTGCCTCAACTCTATCCAGCTGTACGTGATGGACAAAGACACTCTGGGGGCCAATGAATTCATCACCAACTTCGCCAGGCTGATCAGGCAGACGCTGGACATTTCCGCCCGTTCCCGCCTCCCCCTTCGCGACGAGATCGAATACCTCACCACCTATATGGAACTGGAAAAACGACGTTGCGAAAATAAATTCACCTTCAAAATCCACGTGGCGCCCGACATAGACCCTTACGAGTATGCTATTCCTCCCATGATCCTGCAACCCTATGTCGAGAACGCCATCCACCACGGCATCGCCCACCGCGATGACAAATTGGGCCGGATCAGGATCAGGATAAATATAGATGCCGACTATCTCGTTTTTACGATCGAAGACAATGGAGTGGGCAGGAAACTGGCAGCCCAATACAAGAGCAGATATAGGGTTCAGCACCGGTCGCGGGGAATGGACCTGACGACAACAAGAATTGACATGCTGAATACGACCATCAGGCAGCCCATATACGCTACCGTTGAAGACATCGAAGATCATGACCGGCAGCCTGCCGGCACCAGGGTCACTATCCGTTTTCCCATGCAGCATGTAACAGCATCCTTATAAACCTTAGAGCCATGATAAACTATATCCTGATCGATGACGAGCCAAAAAATATCCGCCTACTAAAAAAAATGCTGGGAGAATTCTGCCCCACGGCTCACTTTGCGGGCTCCGCGACCAATCCCAGGGAGGGAGAAGACCTGATCCTTAAAGCCCGGCCGGAACTGGTATTCTTAGACGTACTTCTATCCAATGAAAATGCATTCGATTTCCTCGATCGGCTCCTGCCGGTGAACTTCGAGGTTATTTTTGTGACGGCCTTCGATGATTATACCCTCAGGGCATTCCGATACGCCGCCCTGGATTATTTATTGAAGCCTGTTAATATCCGGGAATTGATAACAGCCGTTGATAAAGCGGCCGAAAAAATCCACCTCACGAATACCAACCGCCAGCTGCATAGCCTGCTCGCTAACCTGCGACAGCCGGATGCCGCCTCCCATAAACTCGCCCTGCCCAATATGGACAGCCTCAATTTTATCTCCGTCGACGACATTATCCGTTGCCAGGCTGATGGTGGCTATACTGTTTTCTTTATGAAGAATGGCGATAAGATCCTGTCAACCAAACCCATCAAAGAATATGAGATCCTGCTGCCACCCGATACCTTCCTGCGTATCCATCACAGCCATATCGTCAACCTGAAATATGTAAAGAAATATCATAAAGGGAGAGGCGGATATATTGAAATGGACGGGAAAGTCACGATAGAAGTATCAGTCCGGCGCAAGCAGGAATTCCTGGGACGTTTTGGCTTTTAAAAACCCGCGCAGGTCCAAAGCTTAGTGAACGGTGTAATCTGTTGTACGCACGTTATTAATATGTTAACTGTGAAATAATTGCTTTCCGCCTACCGTTGTAGTATCAAATTTGCAATTAAATTCAACAAATTCCCATTCATCACTTAAAAGAAAGCCATGAAAAAACTTGTCTTTGTCCTGTCTATCTTCCTGGTATCCGCCTCCTTCTCACATCTCCAGGCGCAGTTCATCAGCATCGATGTTATTTCAGGCAACCGGCCTCCCGCCCCCAATGAAGTTAGCCTGATGAGAGCAGAAGAGCAAAGGCATCCCAAGATCGCCGATGCCATGCATAGCATCGAAAGGTCTATGCGCGACCTGCATGCAGCCCCGGATGATTTCGGTGGCCACAAAGCACAAGCCGAAGCTGACCTCAGGGCAGCTTACATCTCACTGAGAAAAGCGTTGTACTATCGCCTCTGGCATTAATAGTGCACTGCACAGATTTTATTTCAAATGCCCGCCGACATCGGCGGGCATTTGCCTATCCTCACCGTCTGATCATCCGTCGTCCCAGCGAGTCAGCGGGCCCCATGATCTCATCCAGTTTTCTTTCATATTCCATCCGGGAGAGCGCTTTTTTCTCCGATGGCGCCCTGAGATCGGCGCCGGCCACCGAAGCCACGACCTTTGTAGCGACAAAAATGACCGTCCCGCTATCTACATCCAGCCTGAGGATGGCCCCCGGCAAACCATCGAACCGCTCGGGTCCCGCCGCCAGCGGAATATCTTCGCTATACCACGCCATCACCTTCTTGCCTCCGCGCCCGATCGTTGTCGCCTTCTTACAGAAATGCCCGAGTATCGTACACGTATCCGGCGATAATTTCCACGCCAGTGATCTGACGGAATCCTTAATAACATACTTCTTGTCATCCAGGCTCGTCTCTTCCAGCAGGCAGCGGCCCGACAAATTCTTGTACAAGATCCCGTCATCGCCGGGGCCGCCTAACTTAATGACCATCCTACCACCCGGTGCGGCGAAGGGATCGGGAGCGTCATCTTTCGGCACGCCCTTGTATACGGCAATACTATCCCGGTATATCAACTGGAATTCACCGGACTGGAACTGCGGCACCATCGCCCGCATCTGTTCATCCGGAAAATGACGCCAGACATCCATTGTCCGCGTGTAAACGATCGTGCCCTGCCGTGGCTGGGCGACAACAGACAAACCGGCCAATAATCCGGCCAACAGGCAGCCGTATGGAATAAGGCCCAACGGCAGGCGTAATTTTTTGTAAGTACAATTCATGGAGAGCTGTTTTTCTCAAAACTAGGCCCCTCCCATGTTAACAAAGGCTGACATAACGTTAATCAACGTTAATACCTGTTTTCGGTACCTGCACATGGGGTTATATTTGTAATCAATCACCGCATCAATGCCTGTATCACTTCCATCCGGCAAACTAAGGCTCTCCGCCATCCTGATGATCTTTGCCATCATCGGCATCGGCGTCTTTCAGGGCTATTGGCTGAAAAAGCTATATTCGGAAGAATGGGCAGCATTGCAAAAAGAAACGAATATCGCCTTTCGGGATGCCGTCTACAAACTGCAATGGCAAAGATTCCGGACCGATACCGTCTTTTCCCGGCATCATGTCCCCGATAATTTTTTTCTGATGGAACTGCTGGACAAAATGAGAGACAGTCTGTCCAATCACGATACGGCGGCCAAGTCACGGAAGATGACGATCACTGTCCGGGACTGGGTCGGAAATGATACTGCCCCCGGACCGCTCCCGGTGGTCGCCGGAGGCTTGCTGCAGGCGACGCCTGCGCAAGGATCTTCCCAGGTTATAAACTTCCTGCCCGCCAAAGATACCGCCGGCGCATCCCTGCAGGTCAGCCAGATCGATTCCGCCTTTCGGCGCGAGCTGGAAAAAAGCCAGATCACCGTACCCTTCACGATCAGGTCGTTCCCGGCAAAAAGCGCAGACTCATCGCAGCTCGCGACCCCTTTCGCCTTTGCCAGCGACACCATTCCCTCAGATCAGTTGATGACCAATGTCAATTATGTGGGTATGGCCAAAACCTATGGTTACCTGGCTGCCTTCGGCAACCCCACCGGCTACCTGCTCGGCCGGATGAAGCTGCCCATCTCCATGGCTTTCCTGCTGCTGGCGTTCATCACTGCCGCCTTTGTATTCCTGTACTTTAATCTTCAGCAACAGCAGCGCCTCGCCATCACCAGGGACGAATTCATCGGCAACATGACCCACGAGCTCAAGACGCCCATCGCCACCGTGCAGGTGGCCGTAGAAGCGCTGCGACATTTCAATGTCCTCGACGATCCGCAAAAGACAAAGGAATACCTTGACATTTCCGCCATCGAACTGCAGCGTCTTTCCATGCTTGTCGACAAGGTGCTAAAACTGTCGCTGTTCGAGAACAAGGCCATCGAACTCAACCGTCATACCATCGACCTGCACCAACTGGCGGCAGAAGTCATCGCCGGCATGAAGCTGCAATTCGAAAAGGCCGGCGCAGTCGTTCAACTGACCGCCGCCGGCAACGATTTCCCGGTCAGCGCCGACCGCATGCATATGGCCAGCGCCTTATCCAACCTGCTCGACAATGCGCTGAAGTACAGTCCGTCCCGCCCCGCCATCACCGTCCATCTTTCCCGGCAGGACAACCTCATCACCATGGCCGTCTCCGATAACGGCATCGGCATTCCCGCCGCCTATATAGGACGAGTATTCGAGAAGTTTTTCCGTGTTCCCTCGGGCGATCACCATAATATAAAAGGATATGGGCTGGGATTGAGCTATGTGCATCATATCGTCACCAGGCATAACGGATCGATGTTCGTCCAAAGTAAAGAGGGTAAAGGCAGTACGTTCACCATCAATCTCCCAACGCATGAGCCGCATTAAAATACTATACGCCGAAGACGAGGTCTTCCTGGGAAAGATCGTCAGGGAAACCCTTGAAGGCAGAGGCTTCGAAGTCGTCATGGTCACCAGCGGTGCTGCAGTCATGCCGGCCTTCACCTCCATCAGGCCCGATATCTGCGTCCTCGATATCATGATGCCCGACCGCAACGGATTTGAAGTGGCCGGAGACATCCGCGCCGGCGATGGCGACGTACCCATCATCTTCCTGACCGCCAAGACACAGACCGAAGACCTGGTACGCGGATTCCGCACCGGCGCCAATGACTATATCCGTAAACCGTTCAGCATGGAGGAGTTGATCGTCCGGATCGAAAATACGCTGCGCCTCCGGAAAGAACCGGGGGCTGTCGATGGCAGGTCGGGGATGACGGCGGCGATATCCATCGGGAAATACGCTCTGCATGTACACCGGCAGATCCTTACCGTCGACCAGGACGAGAGACGGCTGACCTATCGTGAGTGCGAACTTCTGCGACAGCTCTGGCTGGGCCGCGACCACATCATCCCGCGCGAAGACCTCCTGCAGGCCATCTGGGGCAATGACTCCTTTCTGAACAGCCGCAACCTCGACGTCTACATCACGAAACTGCGAAGCTATCTCAAAGCCGATGACCGCATCGAGATCCTCACCATCAAAGGCGTAGGTTACCGGTTCGTATATCCCTGATCCCGCCCTCGCACAGCGCTCCCGCTTCTGATATCGGCCGTTCCCTCGAACGTCCTCTCCGTGATCCGCCAGGCGCGGCCCGTGATCGCGCATGGCCGCGCGATATTTTAACCTTCCTTAACCTTACACCCAACTTCATTAACCCGCTCTCTGTGCTGCGTCTTCTACATTTGACGCAAACAACAATCTTATGCTGCGGGTAATTTTTGCGGGCCTCTTTTCCTTCTCTCTCCTGACATCAGTCGCCCAAACCCTGACCATCAGGGGCACAATAGCCGATTCGACATCCGGCAAAGGCCTGCCCTATGCGACAGTATCCGTGATCGGTGCGAAAGACTCGATGCTGATAGCCTTTACCATCGCCGACACGGCAGGTCATTTCCGGCTCAACAAGATTGCCCCGGGGAATTATCTCCTCTCGGTGTCATATACAGGTTACCGGCCCATATGGCGGCCGTTGCCACCGGCGTCGGCTGACGGAATAGCAGAGGCAGGAAATATTGCGCTGACCGGGGCAGGCATCCTGCAAGGAGTGGAGGTGACAGGCAAACGGCCGCCCGTAGAGGTCAACAACGATACCCTCGAATTCAATGCGGAAAATTTTAAGACACAGCCCAACGTCGTCGTCGAAGACATGTTGAAAAAGATGCCGGGTGTGACCGTCGAGAGCGACGGGACCATCAAGATCAATGGCCAGACCGTGCGCCGTATCCTGGTGAACGGAAAAGAATTCTTTACCGGCGATGTGAAGATGGCGACCAAAAACCTCAATGCCGACGCCGTAGATAAAATACAGGTCTATGACCGCAGCAGCGACCAGGCGACCTTCACCGGCATCGACGACGGCAACCGTGAAAAGACCATCAATATCAAATTGAAAAAGGACCGGAATTTCGCCACTTTCGGCAAGGTCACCGCAGGGGCAGGGAGTGGGGGCACCCCGTCCGGCATGGGCGGAGGCGCAGGGGATGGCGGCGCCCCATTGGGCGGCGGCGGGAGAGAAGACCGCTTCGACGGCCAGGCCAACATCAACAAATTCAGCGGCGATGAACAACTATCCCTGCTGGGCATGGGCAATAATACCAACCGCCAGGGCTTCACCATACAGGATGTCCTGAATTTCACCGGCGAGCTGTCTCAAGGGATGCGCAACGGCGGCGGCGGTATTCAGCTACAGAACGGCAACGCCGGCAATAATAACGGTCTGCCCGTGACAGGCCTGGGCCAAAGCCAACAGGGTATCGCCACTACCTTCGCCGGCGGCCTGAACTACAACAACACCTGGGACAAAAACAGGACATCGCTGAATGCCAATTATACCGCCAGCCATATCCGTCTGCTCACCGTTCAGCAATCCCTGACCCAAAATGTCGCCACCGGCAATAATTACAACACTGCCGACACCTCCAACAGCATCCAGAATATTACACAGAACCGGTTGGGCGCCATCCTGGACCAGCAATTCGACAGTTCATTCTCGCTGCGCCTGACCCCGTCACTGACGTGGCAACACTCGAATAAGCAACAGCTGGAAAATTATACCAGCTACTCCCTGCCCGACAGCCTCCTGCTCAATGACGGCAACAACAATAACAATACTACCCCCGGAGCCTTTTATTTCACGACAGATATCCTGCTGAGGAAACGCCTGGCAAAAAAAGGGCGCACCCTGTCAGCCGACGTCAACATCAGCTATAACCACAGCACCCAAGGCGCCATCCAACTGTCCAACAATACGTTTTATCCAACCGGCAGCAGTCCCGCCGATTCCAATATCAACCAGATCTATAACCGAAATGCATTGACCCGCAGCATCGGCGCCAATATCACCTATACCGAACCGATGAGCAGGAGGTCCCTCATCGCGCTCACCGGCTTTTATAACATCAATACCGGCAGCAGCGACAGGCTGGCGTACAATTATGATTCTACCATTCGAAAATACAGCCTGCCCGACACCCTGCTGACCGATAATTTCGCGAGTAATTATCGTTATGCCGGCGGCGGAGCCAGTTATAAAAGCAACTGGCGGAAGTTCAATCTGACGGCGGGCATCACCGTGCAGGCCGCCATGCTCGATGCGATGAACAAATCTGCGGGCAGCAGCATCAACCAGTCATTCACCGACCTCTTGCCTAATGCCCTTCTCCAGTATAACTTCTCCCAAACAAAGACCTTTCGCCTGCAATACAGCACCTATACAACCCAGCCTTCGGTCATCCAGCTGCAACCCGTGCCCGATCTCAGCAACCCGCTGGATATAACTACAGGAAACCCGGATCTGAAGCGCAGCTATAACCACGACCTGACATTCAATTACTTTTCCGCCCATCCGGCCACCCGCACCCACCTGTTCTTCCTGCTGAGCATCACCGATGTGGTCAATGCCATTGTGAACAACGATTCCGTCAGCGCCGTCGGCACCAGGTTCACTACACCGGTGAACGCTAATGGCGTAGGCAATATCCTCAGCAACCTGGAATATGGATTCCCCCTGTCGCGGCTGCATTCAAGCCTGGAACTGGGCGGGTTGTTCAAGTACAGTAAGAATGTAGATTTTATCAACGGGGCTACCGACAACAGCGGCTCACTTACGCTGCGCCCCGAATTCACGTACAACTATACCGGCAGCGATAAGATGGATCTGCAACTGACGGCCGCCGTCGCATTCATTTCCGGCCGCTACTCGCTGCAGTCCGCGCTCAACACCCATTACCAGCGGCAAAACTATGGGGTCAATATGACCAACTACCTGCCGCTCCATTTTTCCTTCCACAACGAATTCAATTATATCATCAACACGGGCCGCTCTAATGGCTACAACAGCAGCATACCGCTGTGGAATACGTGGCTGGCCAAATCTTTCCTGCGCAATGACCGGGCCGAGCTGAAATTCGGTGTGATGGACCTGCTCGATCGCAATACCGGTATCACCCGCAACATCAACCAGGGCAGCATTGTCGACGAGCGGTACAATGTGCTGCAACGCTATTTTCTGTTGAGCCTTACTTACAGCCTCAATAAATCGGGATTACATCCCAAAGGAGGCCCCAAGATCGATATCCGGACCATCGGGGATTAGGGGGGCCGCCGCATTAGTGAAACAATCCCTGAAAAACCTTCCTCAGGTTCGGCGGCTTGCTGCGGTTATGCCGTGAACTGTCGATCGTCGTGTATACGCCTCCGTTACTCATATCCGAATCGAACAGGACGACAATGTCCTTTCTGCCCTGCGAAGCATTGACATATTCATTTTGCTTCGTCACTGTCTTTGTCCTGTTGTTCTGAACGACGAGCAGGAAGGTGTCGGTTTGAAGATTTTGAAGTTTGAATCTGAAATGCCCCTTTGCATCCGTTTCGGTCTCCGCCACGATAGGGCTGGTGATCCGTACCAACGCATCTACCGGGTCGTTGACATTATCCAGGGCAACGATCCCCGAAATCTCCGTTGTCTTACTACCCTTGAACTGGTTGTACATGGTAATGCTGAAGGTGATGATCGCTGCAATCGTTGCGAATATAACCTTCGTCTTACTGAAGAAGTCGACAATAGTCGCTTTGGTAATCGTAATCATAAAAATCAAATAAGGAATGAAATGATCCTTATTTGTGGTTATCGGTAAGAGGACAAGTAAATTACCGAAATTACCAGAGGCCCCAAAAAATTATTACAACCCATTTTTTATCAATAGCTTAGGTTTGGGGCGGCCGGTCGCCAGACGAGGCACGCATAAAAAAACCGCTTCATTGCTGAAGCGGTTCGTTTAACTCGTTATATCGACAGATTAATACCTGTTCTTGTTATAACTGTTGGAATTGTTGTAATTCCCTCCGCCGCCACCGTAGCCGCCGCGGGAACCACCGCCCCTGCTGCCGCCACCGTAAGAAGGTTTGTCCTCCCGGGGCTTAGCCTCGTTAACCTTGATAGCTCTGTTCTCGACAGTAGCGCCATCCAGTTCGGCGATAGCCTTTTTAGCTGCAGTGTCGTCAGACATTTCAACAAAACCGAATCCACGGGAACGGCCAGTTTCTTTGTCTTTGATAACTTTAGCGGAAGTCACTTCTCCATAAGGAGCGAAAAATTCTTTTAAGTCTTCGTCTTGAATGTCGAAGCTTAAATTTGCAACATAAATGTTCATACTGAATAATTAAAAAATAAATAAAAAGCTGAGATGGCAAAGCAGGTACTAACTAAAACGCTGATTCGAGGCATTCGAGGCAGGAGATGTTAATGTTAACTGATGCAAACTCAATACGGCACAAATATAGACTAAATTTGTCGAATGCCAAATAATACTACACCTTTTATCAACAACATCTGTAACATAAGGCATTGATATTCATTCCTGCCCCCACCGACGCAAACATTACCAGGTCCCCCGGCTCCAAACTATGGTCGGAATAACGCCCTTTTCTCACCAGGTCGAACAGGGTCGGAATCGTCGCCACGGAGCTGTTGCCCAGGTAATGGATACACATCGGCATGATATCCTTCGGTACCTCCAGCCCATAGGACTGATAGAACAATTCCACAATACTCTCGTCCATTTTCTCATTGGCCTGGTGAATAAAGATCTTTTTCAATTCGCCGACGGAAGCCCCGCTCTTGTCCAGGCAGGCCCGCATCGCCTCCGGCACATACTTCAGCGCATATTCGTACACCTTCCGGCCCTTCATCTTCAGGAACTTAATGTCAGGATTGCTCTCCGGTTCATAGGAGTTCCCCATGTAGAGATAACTAAGCTCTTCCATACTGTGGCTGACCGCACAACTGGACAGGATGCCACAACCGCCACTACATTCTTTCTCCGTCTCGCGGTACTCCAGCACCATCGCCCCCGCCCCATCACTGAATATCATGCTGTCCCGGTCATAGCGGTCGATCACCCTGGACAAAGTTTCTGCCCCGATGACCAGGGCTTTTTTTGCCATGCCCGCTTTAAACCAGGCCTCTGCCTGCATCACGCCCATCAGCCACCCGGGGCAGCCGAAGATGACGTCGAACGCTATACAGGAGGGATTTCTGATGGCCAGCTGATGCTTGACACGATTGGCCAGTGACGGCATCGCATCGGATTGGATGGCTCCGCAGGTCGTATCGCCGAAATTGTGCGCTACGATGATGAGGTCGAGCGTTTCCTTATCGATCTGGCTGTCGGCTACAGCCAGATTGCCTGCAATGGCCGCAAGATCGGACGCATCCAGATCGGCCGGTGCATACCGCCTTTCCATAATGCCTGTGATCTTTCGGAATTTATCGATGATAATCTCTTTCTTACTATTAATCAGCAGCTGGTCCTCGGTGTAAAAGGGCTGCTCGGTGAAATCGTCGTTTTTCTTAACCAGAGGGGGTAAAAAACTACCTGTCCCTGTAATGACCGAATGCTTCATAAATTAGTGGGCTAGTATAGGAGGGCTAGCATATTGAAGTTAAGTATTTTTATGTATATTCAGAAGTTAAAATACTGCTATTAAATGCGACTATTCCTGCTCATCACCGGCATTCTCCTGCTTTTTGCCACCGAAATCCTCCGGGTCTATTTTATCATGCCCTTTCCCGGTAGCCAGCATGCCAATACCATCGACCTCGCCTATTTTATCGATAGTCACCGTATTGCTCTGAGATTGTTGGGCGCCGCGATAGTCGTCGGGTCACTATACAGCATCCAAAATCCGGCCCGTCAGCATGCTACCCCCCAGGCCGCAGGGTGGGGCCTCCGTAGAAAACGCTCACCCTGGCCGAAAATTGTCCTCGCTTTCGTCGCGATTTTGTACGCCATCGTCTTTTATTTCTTCAATTTCCGCTTCGAAGCCGATAAAATGTTCAAGCAGCCGGGAACCAAAACATTCGCTACTGCCGCCGTCAATACCATTTCCCCCGACCGTCTCGTCATCGGCGTCGTCATCAACAACCAGGCCCGGGCCTATCCCATCCAACTGATCGGCTATCATCACCAGGTCAGGGATACGATCGGAAATACTCCCGTCATGATCACCTACTGCACTGTCTGCCGTACAGGCAGGGTCTATAGTCCTATCGTCAATGGCAGGTTGGAAGACTTCCGGCTGGTCGGCATGGACCATTTCAACGCCATGTTCGAAGACGTCACCACCAAAAGCTGGTGGCAGCAAGCCACCGGTATCGCCATTGCCGGGCCGCTGAAAAATGACCGTCTCAGCGAGATCCCGTCCAGGCAATCCACCCTGGCCGAATGGCTGCAGGAATATCCCGACTCGAAGATACTGCAACCCGACACTACTTACGCCAAACACTACAAGGCACTGGCCGATTATGACAAAGGTACCAT
>PMUF01000518.1 GCA_003167015.1 Chitinophagaceae bacterium
CGCTATCGTGAGGTTGTTGAACTGCGTTGACGACGTTCCACCGAGGGTCTGTACGGAGCCGGCAAATATGAGGGTGCCACCATTAGCGGTGAATGAGCCGTTATTGACCCAATTGGCGGTGACGACGATATTTCCATTGTTAGCGATCATATATCCCCCGGAGGGAATGATCAGCCCCTGTGCCGGCGCCGGTCGCATGACCGGCAAGAGTAAGAGAAGGCAATAAATTTTTTTAAGTAGGGTTGGATTCATCGTGTAACTTTTATACCACTTGTGGCAGTGAATGTCACCGTCGTTCCGGCGCTGGCGACACCACTCGTGACCGTCGTACCGTTGATCTTCAGCGTCGGGGAGATTATGACTAGCCCGGTCCAGGTCACCGCTTGCCAGGTGAATCCGGTGCTTGTTCCAGTGAGCACGATATTGACGGTTTTGCCCGACATATTGGGCGATGCCGGTAATGTGATCAATCCCGAGCCGGCTGATGTAGGTGTAGAGGTAGCAGTAACGGCGATATCCCAGGTGGCGGATGATGGTACTGCCGTAGTAAAGGCCAGTGTGCCTGCATTAACCGTCGTTATTCCGGAATAAGTATTCGTACCGCTTAAGGTCAGGGTACCGGTACCCACTTTTGTGAATGCGAAGGTAGGAGTACCGCCCCCCAGCGGGTTATCCACCATGGATCCTGCATAGCTGGTACTGGTATTCAGTGCGCCGACCTGGAGCGTCTTGATCCCGGAGCCGCTAAAGCTGCCGAGGTCGGTGGCCGTATTTGTTCCGGCCAGGCTGCCCAACTGAACGGTGGGTGTTGCCGCAGCGGTCGTTTCAATCACACCGTATGATCCGCTGAGGTTCCAGGAGGCTGCCGCACTGCCGGTAAGGGCCGCGTTACCGGCTCCCCCGTTATCCGACCACATGACAATACGGGTGACGGAGGGCTCGGAAAAATTGCCGGTAAAGCCACTATTGTTGCCATAGAGCCTCAACGACTGGGCCCCCGCGTTGATGATACTCAGGGTTCCCGGTCCAGAAATGGCGCCGGAAAGGTTGATATTTTCCGTGATGTCGGTGGACAGTGTGGCGCCGGAAAGGATAGAGATGGGCGTACTCAGCGTGGCGACGGTGGAATTGGCAATCCCATTGTCGAACACCAGGGTGCCGGAATTCACGGTAGTGGTGCCGGTATACGTTGTAGCGGCATCTATGGTTATGATGTTGGTTCCCGTCAGGGTCAGGCCCGATGTGCCTGCCAGTGTGCTATTGATCGTCGCGGTGTCATTGGCGGTGATCATGCCGGAGTTATTGGTGATGGTGCCCCCTGTCAGTGTGAAGTTGCCGCTGGCGGAGGGATTGAACACGAGGGATTGCACTATTTGCGTGCCTGACACCGTCACCGTGCCGGCCGCTCCGGTCCCGAGGCTGCCGCCGAAAATGGCTGTGGCGCCGGACCTCCACAGCAGATCAGTGATCCCTTTGTTGAAGGTCCAGGTTTTGTTAGTGGTATTCCAGGTACCGCTGCCGTTATCGATGCGATTATTGCCTGTCGTATTGTCCCAGGTAAAGGCGGATGCAGACCCGTTCAGGGCCCAGAACGTCTTTTGTTCGTTCTGCGCCATGCCTGACAGGCAATAAAACATAGCAGGAAATAATATGCAGGACAGTTTATACATTTTTAGTCTCTAATTATAGTTATACCCTACCGTCCAGTAATAACTGGTACCGTCGTAAAAATAGCTGAGGACGTCCGTCGCGCCGGCGGTAGTCGTCAATGCAACATCCCCTCCCCCGCCATTGATAACTTTGGAACCGCCGGGAAGCGTGAGAGTCCTCGACCCGGTGGCATCCTGCGTTACTCTGATCAGGCCATACATCCCGGCCACCTCGTTAGTGATCGACAAGGTTGCGTTACCGGTGAGGGTAATTGCAGCCGTTGCACCCTTAGTCTGATCCCAGGTAGTGGTACTCCCGAAGGTTAACGTTTGGAAAGTGGAGCTATAATTGGGCGCATTGAGGGTACTATCGAAATTTCCCCTGCCGTGGACATCCACCCGGTAGGCCATGATGGTCTTGCCGACCCCTACATTCCCGGACCCGTCGATGCGCATTCTTTCATTGGTAGATTGGGTCGTGCCCCCTGTCATGAATACCAGAGCCTCGCCGGCGGTGCCGGTGCCTATCAGGAAATTATTGCCAGTGGTATAGAGATAGGCGTCATCGGGATTTCCGAAGACACTTTGCGTATTGCCGCTGCCATTCATGCCCAGGTCCACATAGTTGACGTTCTCTGTGCCATTGTCTGCTGTGGCTACCACATCGGAGGATGCGGTATTCCCGTTGGACTGGTTCTGGATATTCAGTTGAAAGTAGTTATTGATGGTGCCTCTGGCGACGATGGCATTATAGGAGTTGGTGGTGCCGGCACTCACGAGCAGTTTTTCCTGGTAGGTGCCGGTGGTCCAGACCGGGGAGCTGCCGATGCCTAGATTGCCCAGGCTGTCCAGGATCAACCCCTGGGTATTGTTGGTGCGGCAACGCAGGCTGGTATTATCCGTCGTACCCAGGAAATTGGTTCCGTAATTCGTTCCCGCATTCCCGGTAAGCGACCAGGAGGCGCCGGTCAGGGTTGTGAAAGGAAGTTTCCTCACCGTGCCAGAAGCTATTGTCAGTATACTGTCCGAAGTGGCACCGGTCTGCACGCCTATCAAGGTCAAGGGATTGGTAGTGGCCACTACGTGCAAAGCGGTGGAGGGTGCGTTCGTCCCGATGCCGACATTTCCCTGTACAATAAGACCATTCGCAGGTGCAGCATTAGCGCGATAGCCATTACCGACGGCCATATTTCCGTTAGCCCACACAAAGGAGCCAGGTATTGCCGAATTGCCATCGTCGCCCAACATGAGGACAGAATTAGGATCGCCGCCAACGCCCAGTCTTAATGGCCTTCTTGCACTATTATCTCCGGCAGTAGCCTCTATAATTGCCGAACCATTGAATGTTAAATACCAGATAAAGGTTCCTGCGGAGTTCCCTAAATAGTCCGGGTCACCCATCCAAAATTGTTTGTTGTTGGCCACGTTATATGCCAATGACAGGGAAAATCCCGAACCCGTATTTGGTCCTGCTATAGCGTTCCCGATAAATCGCATTCCTCTTGAATTCAGACCTCCGGTACCCTGCAATAGGGTGAAGTCTGAAGCAGGTCCATTGGTGCCTATGCCTAATCTGTTATGGGTAGAATCCCAGAACAAGCTGCCATTGTTTTGAGTCAGCGTTCCCGCGGCGCCGGCGAAGGGTATGGAGCCGGTAGTCAGGGAGACGCCGCTGGCGCCGGCTGCCAGGGTAGTCCAGGCCCCATTCGTATAAAAACAGAAACCCTTCACGCCGTCGGTTTGGTAGACGAGCAGGCCTTCCGCCGGGCTTGAGATGGCGATCCGCTGTGCCGTGGTCATGCGCGGCGCGAGAAACCCTTTTGAAACAGAATACACATCCAATACGGAAGATGCCTGTCCCGTCACGTAAGCACTATTGTCGGTGACTACTACGGTCTGTGCGAAGCTCTTCGTAGTTAAGACTGTAAAAGAAAACAAAATGACGGCCGTTCTCATTTTCATAGTATAGATTTTAAGATCAGCGCAATTCCAGGTCCGCTCCGGCGATTCTTACGGGATGATTTTCGTCTGGTGTATTGTAAAAGACACTAAGTCTCCCGGAGTGATAATTGATACCGCTCTTGTTATCGAGGGCCATCCGGAACCTGCGAGCCTGGTTAGGCGTATAGACGGCGATTCCCTTTGCAGTACCTGCCGGGATCGTCTTTCCTTCGGTAGAAGTATAGTAAACTGAAATATCGCCATAGACGGACATATTCCCTGTCCGGCGAAATATCATGTCCATTGTGGGGATCGTGTCTTCCACCATTTGCATCGACAGGTC
Source organism: Chitinophagaceae bacterium (assembly GCA_003167015.1). Classification (GTDB taxonomy): domain Bacteria; phylum Bacteroidota; class Bacteroidia; order Chitinophagales; family Chitinophagaceae; genus Puia. Next base: position 3,934 of record PMUF01000518.1, read on the forward strand.
GGAGAGTTTCACCTGGACGCTGGTCACACCTACCCGGATGATGACCGGGATGGAAATCCCGAAAATGGGAATAAGGCGGACGGAAATGCCGGAGTCTGCGGCAGGCGCGTCTTCACCCAGCGGCAATTTATCGGGTATTGCCCGGAAGTATAGATGAGAACGGTATTCGCCCGGCTTTAGTTCGCTTATTTTTGTAAGCTGTATTTTGACTACCTGGGATTCGCCCGGACCCAGGACAACGCTGTGCGGAAAAAACCGGATGAATTTATCGGCAAAGTTTTCGTCTGAATCCGGCTGGTTGATCTCTTCAAATCCGCCATCTTCCTTCATTCGGATATGCATCAGGGAAATAACATAGCGTGCAGTATCCTTGCCGGTATTGCCCAGGTTCAGCTCTTCATACCTTTTCGCTCCTTCAAAGATCACTCTTCCCGGCAGCAACAGCAGGTTACCCTGCGCCATCGTCCTGGCGGGAAACAAGATCTGCAGGGATAGCAATCCGAAAAGCAAGTATTTCGCGTTAGTCATGACATAAAATTTTTAAAGAAAACGTTGCAGGGAAACAACGCTTTCTTTAAATGAACGGGATTAATTATAATTTACCGTTACGCTAAACGGGGTACCTGAAACATAGATTCCCGCTGCCTGAGCTGCGGCTACGTTCAAGGTGGCGCCCACATTGAGGGTCTGCGTGCCTGCGGTCAGTGCGCCCGTTGCCGAGGGAGTGCTGGTCCAGGTATCAGCCGTCATGGTGTTCGCACCACTGGTCAGGGTCACAGCAGAAGCCGGGAGCGTGATGGCATAGGTGTAGGTACCGTTGCCGGTGACAGTAAAGGAAGCGGCAGTTACCGTACCATTGATGGCAGGAAGCGTTACACCTCCGGTTGTCGAACGAACGCCGAGTGGAGTCATTACGACTGTGCCGCCTGTTGCGGTCTGTACGGCCACATTACCGAAGTTCATGTTGACGACCTCAGCGATGCTGATCGGTGTCACAATAGTTGCAGTTGCGGTAGCTGTTGCGGTCGCCTGTGCAAAAGAACTGGACGAGAAAGCGATCAACGCAAATGCAGCAACGGCCAATTTGGTTCCGTTTTTCATTTCTGGATTGTTTTAAATGATTGAAAATTATGTATCCCCCGGGTTTATCCAGGCAGATAGCAGGAGGGAAACGGAACCGCAGGTCTTATATTAGTAATGCTAACCATATAGTTTTCCTTTAGGTAATTACCCGTAGTAAATCAATCGATAATGATAAAGAAAGGAAAAGAATGCCGGTGAAGGGGATACGATAATGAATGGGGAAACGTATATCATTCATTGTAAGCCGGCAGGGCGGCGATATCGTCGAAATCGGTGAGGCCGCGGACGAAGGCGTGGCATTCTTCGCCGTTGGTGACTACGATATATTTTACGGGGATGGCCATATTATAGCGGAGGACCTGCCAGAGCACCTTGCTGTCCAGCCGCTCGTTCATGGCCTTGCATTCAATCAGCATCCAGGGCTGGGCGGCGTGGTCGAAGACCATGAGGTCGAACCGCTTGTTCAACTCGCCCAGCTTGATCCTTCTTTCGACGGCGATATAAGAAGCGGGGTAACTTTTGACCAGCAGCAGATATTGAATAAAGTTCTGCCGCACCCATTCTTCAGGTGTGAGGCGCACCCATTGTTTGCGGAGTTCGTCCCATATCTCCTCTTTGTTCTTTTCGGGTTCTCTTAGCTTAAACGGGTAAGTCGGATAGTAGATTTTGATCATTAGCGAGAAACTATTTACTAAATTTACGACTCAGGAGCGAGTAAAATGAAGACCAAAGAAGAAATAGTCACGAACTGGCTGCCCCGTTACACCGGGGAGAAGCTGGAGAATTTCGGTAAATACATTCTGCTGACCAACTTCGACAACTATGTCCATCTTTTTGCCGATTGGCATGGCGTGGAGGTTATCGGAGAGCACAAACCCATGCAGTGCGCGACTGCCGACGATATCACCATTATCAATTTCGGCATGGGCAGCCCGGGGGCAGCAACGATCATGGACCTGCTGACGGCGATCCGGCCAAAGGCGGCTCTCTTCCTGGGAAAATGCGGGGGGCTGAAGAAGCGCAACAAGATAGGCGATCTGATCCTACCGATTGCGGCCATCCGGGGAGAAGGGACTTCGACTGATTATTTGCCGGCGGAGGTGCCTGCCCTACCCGCTTTTGCGCTGCAAAAAGCTATCTCGACGACCATCCGGGATTATGGCGTAGACTACTGGACGGGAACGGTCTATACTACCAACCGACGGGTATGGGAACACGATGAAGCCTTTAAAGAATACCTGCAGAAGATCCGCGCCTATGCCATCGATATGGAAACGGCAACCATTTTCTCCGTGGGTTTCTTTAATAAGATCCCAACCGGGGCGCTATTGCTGGTGAGCGACCAGCCGATGGTGCCGGAAGGGGTTAAGACGGCAGAGAGCGACCTGAAGGTAACGAGCGAATATGTAGAACGGCATATCCGGATCGGAATCGACTCGCTCAAGCAATTGATCAATAATGGCTTGACGGTAAGACATTTGAGATTTTAGCATATGCCCCCACTTTTGTCTATTCGCCATCTCAGCATTGGATTCCAGACGGAAACCGGCCTGGTGCCGGGAGTAGAGGACATTCAGCTGGACGTACAGCGGGGTGAGATTGTAGCCCTTGTGGGCGAATCCGGCTCGGGGAAATCTATTACAGCTTTGTCGATCCTGCAATTGTTGCCCATGCCGCCGGCCCGGGTGACATCGGGGGAAATATACCTAACCAGCAGAGATGGGCAGACGACCGACCTGCTCCGGCAGACGCCGGATCAAATGCAAAGAATCCGTGGCGGGGAGATCGCGATGATTTTCCAGGAACCGATGAC
>PMUF01000027.1 GCA_003167015.1 Chitinophagaceae bacterium
GGCAATCCATTTCGAGCCATACCCGGTGGTCAGTGTAACGCCGGTACCGTTTGCATTGGACAGGTAGGCCGAGTCATCGGTCAGCGAGTGTTGGTCATAGGCAGCCGCGTTCTGTGTATAATCATATTTCTCACCCGTATAGTTCATACCCAGGCGGTAGGACAGGTTGAGCCACTTCAGGGGCTTGAGCCCGAAATGAATATTACCCTGGAGACCATTGTCGGTGGTGATGTTGCGGATATTGTCGGCAATCCAGTAAGGGCTGTAGAAATAGTCATTGAAGTAGCCATCGAGGCTGCCCAGCAGACTGCTTTGATTCTTCAGCGAGGAAAGCGGCTCGTTGGAAGGCACGTTCAGCAGATCCTGGTAAACCAGGCCTGTATTGGTCGTATTCTTGTTGGTATAGGTATAGGACAACGAGAAATCCGCTGAAAAGATCCCATACGTCTTAGCGCCGCCAAAGCGAAAGACATCGCGGCGGCCGCGGTCACCCGGCATGGGGTTCTTCGAACTGATGTCCTGGGCGCTCAGATAATAACGGCTTCTGTCGTCGCCGCCGCTATAGGTCATATTGTTCTGCTCGGTGATCCCTGTATTGAAGAAATCTTTTTTCTGGTTCTTCACGGCAGAATAGGGAATATAGTAGAGAGACGCGGTCCCGTCGAAAGCCAGCGGACGGCCATAGGGCACAAGGGCGCCATTAAAAGCCGGTCCGTAGCTTTGGTTCTCCCACGGGATATAGCTGCTTAGGTCGTTGTAATTGTACGTGTACAACTCACCGCCATTATTCCCGAATTCGGTTTGATAGGAAGGCAGGTAAGCCACGGTTTCGAATTGAGTGGTGGTGTTGTAGGTGAGGACCGTCTTGCCGCTGCTTCCATGTTTTGTGGTGATCAGCATGACCCCGTTGGAGGCGTCCGATCCATAGATGGCGGAGGCGCTGGAGCCTTTGAGGATATTAATACTTTCGATATCGGCAGGGTTCAGGGTGCTGATATCGTTGTAGAAGATAGCGCCGTCCACGACCACCAGGGGTTGGTTATTACCGATCAGCGAGCGGTTGCCGCGGAGGGTGATACGCGTTGGGGCGAACAGCCCGTTGTTGACGGTAGAGATCTCCAGGCCGGAGACCTTGCCGGTGAGACCATTGGCCACGCTGATGGGTTGGGCCGTGGTCAGGTCTTTGCCGGCGACTTTTTCGGTAGAATAGCCGAGCGCTTTGGCCTGCTTGCTGATACCGAGAGCAGTGACCACCACTTCCGTCAGTCCGGTCTCCTTCTGGCTGACCTTGATATTCAGGACGACAGAGGCATCGGTAATGGGGAATTGTACTCCCGTGAAGCCCGTACCGCTGATCAGCAGCACATCCCCTGTTTTTGCCTTGATGGAAAAGCTGCCATCGGCATCTGCAGAGGTACCCTGGTTACTTCCTTTGACCTTGATCGTTGCAAATGGAACGGGTTGTCCCAGCTGGTCCGCTACCTTGCCGGTAACAGTCCTGTTTTGAGCAGTCGCCAATACTGAATAGAATATCAGTATTACTAACATGGTTAGAAATTTTCTCATGTGCGTTGTTTTAGTTTAGCCGGCTGTGACGGACCGGACGTCTATTAAATAAATAAAATAAAAAAGGAGAAAACTGGATTTAAAGAGTAACGAGATCGGAGATTTAAAGAGGTAGCGGAAATAAATCGGAGGATTTTATTGATCGGCATTATCCCGACCGGACAAATGGGGTAATAACCATCCCTGGGGATGCATTTAGCAAATTTCTCATGTGCGTACAGTTTTGTTTCTCGAATCTTAGTTGACAACAAATATAATGGACTTCTCCATTATGTTAAAGAAAACCAAATTAATCAGATTTGGACATACAAATTGTAGAATTGATCTCCGAACTTGCTCTTATCAGCCTTCCCGGACGAGATTCAGTCTAAATTTCAATTAAAACACTAACTATCAATTTTTTAAAGGTTAAGAGTATAGTATATTCATTTTGTTAACCTTTCGTTAACGCAATTCGGCGGGGCTAATTCGCCCCTCTAAACTCATCAAAAGAAATTTGTATTTAATTTATTTATATAAATGAATCTCTTTACAAAACCGCATTGATTCAGCAGGATTGCCAAAATCTATCTTATATTACAAAAACATGTAGTTTACTCCCTCTCCGGTCCAATACCTCCGCGGGCAACCACCCATTTCTCCACTCCTTCGTTATTTCTTTCTCCCATCTTACCGTTTTTCTTCCTCCTCATACTACCTTTGCGCCATGGAATTATTAGATGGCAAACTCGCTTCAAAAGCGATCATCGACGCACTCACTCTCAAAGTAGCTCAACTAAAGACCGAAGGAAAAAAAATCCCCCACCTCGCGGCAGTGCTGGTCGGCAACAACGGCGCCAGCGAAACCTACGTAGGCGCAAAGGTGAAAACCTGCGCAGAAATAGGCTTCAAATCCACCCTGCTCCGGCTGGAAGACGATGTCAGCGAGAACCGCCTCCTCTCCGTCATCGAAGACCTCAACAACGATCTCGACGTAGACGGCATTTTGGTACAGCTTCCTCTCCCCCGGCATATTTCCGACAATAATGTCATCAACGCCATCCACCCCTCCAAAGACGTCGACGGCTTTCACCCCGTCAACGTCGGGAAAATGGTCCAGGGATTGCCCTCCTTCATCTCCGCCACCCCGCACGGCATCCTCCTGCTCCTCGAACACTATAAGATCGATACCCGGGGCAAACATGCCATCGTCATCGGTCGCAGCAACATCGTCGGCAGACCCATGAGCATCCTGCTCAGCGCCAATACCCAACCCGGCAATTGCACCGTC
>PMUF01000584.1 GCA_003167015.1 Chitinophagaceae bacterium
GGCAGCAAAGATACCTGGGTGCTAGCAGGATAACCGGCACCCCGCCCCGCACGCAATCACATAATTAAAAAAACGTATAGAAATTACATGCTGAGCAGAGTAGCCGACAGTTTATATTGGATGAGCCGTTACATGGAGCGTACTGATGGCATCCTCCGCATGCTGCGGATCAATTATGCCTCCTCCCAGGATGACATCCACGAATTCTCCTGGAAACCGGTCTTGCAGATCTTCACCTACCTCGACGAAGAACGGGCCGCCGTCATCTCCCGGGATACCAGGGCCGTCCTGCAATACATGGTCACCGACAAAGAGAACAGCAACTCGGTGCTTAATATTGTCACCCACGCCCGCGAAAATGCCCGCGGCGTCCAGGACCATATCACCAAGGAGCTCTGGCAATGCCTGAATGATTTTTATCATACCATCCGCGACGAACAGCTGGTCCGGGGCTTACAAACCGATGATCCCGTCTCTATCCTCGACGTGCTGATCCGGCAGGGACTGCTGTACTACGGTATCACCGATATCACCATGGCAAGAGGGGAGGGCTACGCCTTCCTGAATATCGGCAAGTTCATCGAGCGTGGCGTTCAGGCCGCAGACATCCTCGACATCAAATTCAGCGACCTGGAATACGATTTCACCCGCATGGATACAACCTGGTGGAAATACCTGCTGTTGTCGATCTCTGGCTTCGAACTCTACCTGAAAACATATCGCAGCGGATTCGACGCCCGCAACGTGGTGGAACTGATCGTCCTGAACCCCAACTTTCCGCGCTCGATCCTCTATTCTGTCAACCGGCTGCACATGCATTTACAACGCCTGAAGGATGATCTGAACAGGGAGGGGTACCAGAAGCTGGACTTTATGATCGGGAAGATCCAGAGCCGGGTCAGGTATACTACCGTCGACGCCATTCTGCAAGAGGGTCTGCACGGTTTCCTCAAGAGCGTGAAAGAGGATCTGTATGAAGTAGGTATCGCGTTTAATCATCATTACTTCGCCTATCTCTGACTGGCCCGTATCGATCAATTCACCTATTTTTACCCCCATGCCGCGATTCAACATCCACCATATCACCAAGTACACATATGAAGGTCCCGTCAGGGACAGCGCCAACCAGATCATTCTTTTTCCGATCAAGGACGAGTACCAGGAAGTCCTTCACCAGGACCTGACCATCACCGGCGAACCTGCCATCGAAATATACAAAGACTATTATGGCAATGAGGTAGGATCATTTACCCATGCAGACTCGCATACTGCACTCGTCATCGACTCCCGGGTAGAGGTGATCACCAAACCACGGCCAGCCCTCAGCGACAAACTGGATAAGGAAGAACAATGGGCGATGCTGGATCAGCTCCGGTGGAAAGTGCCCTATATCGACTTCCTCGGCCAGGAACCGTTTGCGTATTATGCCGACGTCCTAAAAAGTGTCTGCCCCGACACGGCCCGGTCGCTGACGCCGCTGGAAGCTGCCCGGCAGCTGCGGCAATATGTCTACGATCATTTCAAATATATCAAAGGCATTACCTCGGTGGAAACCACGCTGAATGAGGTTTGGGAACTGAAGGCAGGGGTGTGCCAGGATTTCGCTCACATTTTACTCGTGTTTCTACGCCAGATCCAGGTACCCGCGCGCTATGTCAGCGGATACATCTGTCCCAACAGCAACGGTATGCGGGGCGAAGGCGCTACCCACGCCTGGATTGAAGCCTTTATTCCCTTTAACGGCTGGGCCGGAATGGACCCCACCAATAACTGTGAGGCCGATGATCTGCATGTACGCCTGGCCGTAGGCCGCAACTTCTCGGATTGCTCGCCCGTCAAAGGCACTTATAAGGGAACGGCCGGGCAACAGCTGGAGGTCGGGGTATCGGTCTCCTACGAAAATGGCCGAACCAGCGGCGACGCGGAAACGGTTCTATCCCCTCAGCCGTCGACGCCCGGAAAACAGGAAAACTCTTATAGAAAGTACCTGGAAATGATGCAGCAGCAACAGCAGCAGTAGGGCCGGCCGCGCCTCCAACCTCCCGCACGGAGCTGGCCCTTCTAGTATCGGCCGCGCCCTCGCGCGTCCTCTTCCGTCTGTTCCAGCAATTCCAGCGCCCGCTCCAGCTGGGAACCTTCGACCATCAGCTTAATGCCGCCCAGCGCAGGGCTCAGCAAGGGGTCGATAGTGATGGTGTATTCATCCTTTAAATGACAATTAATACCGGAATCCTGTAACATGGACAGGACAATGTGAGCGTAGATATAGTTGTCGTAAGATCGTACCTGGATAAAGTTCATCATGAGCCCTCCTCCTTTTAGGCCGCCCTTCGTCTAGCTGTTCAGCATCAGCGGCATGACCAGCATCAGTACCTCTTCGTTCTCATCCTCTTCGGTAGGCTTGATGATTCCCGCCTTGGTAGGGGTGGATAATTCCATCCGGACTTCGTCGGAATCGGAAGACGCCAGCATCTCGATCAGGAATCGTGCATTGAAGGCAATCGCCAGGTCCTCGCCATCATACTGACATTTCATCCGCTCGTTCCCCTCGAAAGAGAAATCTACGTCCTGCGCCGTGAGCTGCAGTTCGCTGCCGTGGATATTCAGGACGACCTGGTTGGTGCTCTTATTGCTAAAAATGCTGACCCGGCGCAAGGCGCTTTGGAAATCATTGCGCCCGACGACGAGCTTATAGGGGTTATCGACGGGAATAACGACTTTATAATCCGGAAACCGGGCGTCGATCAGGCGACAGCTCATCTGCGTCGTGCCATGAGTAACGAACAGGTGATTGCTGTTATAGCTGATCGTGATCTCATCCTCATTGGACGGTAAGGCCGATTTCAGCAGGTTGAGCGGTTTTTTGGGGACGATCAGTGCGTCGGTTTTGGGACAGGAGACATCCTTACGCTTGTACCGGACCAGCCGGTGCGCATCCGTCGCCACGAACTGCAGCCCCTTTTTGTCCATCTCGAAGTATACACCTGTCATCGCCGGACGCAGATCATCGTTGCTGACGGCAAATAGCGTATGGTTGATAGCCGTCACCAGGGCTATAGAAGTGGTCGTGAAAGAGGTTGTCTCATCAGTGGCCGGTTCTTTCGGAAAATT
>PMUF01000134.1 GCA_003167015.1 Chitinophagaceae bacterium
CGATTATGACAACGACGGGGACCTGGATATGTTCCTGCTGCGGCATAGCGTCAAAAAGATCGACAACATGGAGCTGGCCAAATACCGGGATCAGCTGGACCCGCTGGCCGGGGACAAGCTGTACGAGAACAGGGGCGGTCATTTCGTCGATGTCTCGCAGCAGGCTGGCCTGCGGCAAAGTCCGCTGACTTACGGGCTGGGCATCGCCATAGCGGATATCAATAAGGACGGCTGGCCGGATGTCTATGTCACCAATGACTACAATGAGCCCGATTACCTGTNNCTGGACATGCTGCCGGAAGACAACCGGCGGCAGAAGCTGCTGCAGCTGCAGGAGAACTATGAGTCCTTCCAGCTGATGACGGGGCAGGGGTTACAGGAGCAATACATGCGCAACATGCTGCAATTGAATAACGGCGACGGCACCTTCAGCGAAATAGGGCAGCTTGCCGGCGTTGCCGCCACGGATTGGAGCTGGTGCCCGCTGCTGGCTGACTTCGATAATGACGGCTATAAGGATCTTTTCATTACCAATGGCTATCTGCGGGATTATACCAACAAGGACTTTCTGCGATACTGGGGGGACTACAAGATCCGGCAGGCCATGGACCGTGAGCCGGTGCGGCTGATGGACCTGATAGACTCGATGCCTTCTTCCCGGCTGAAGAAGTATATCTTCCGTAACAACGGCGACCTCACCTTTAAGAATATGAGGGCTGAGTGGGGCATCGATCAGCCAGCCGTCTCCTCCGGCGCGGTCTATGCCGATCTCGATAATGACGGCGATCTGGATCTCGTCGTGAACAATATCAATCAGGAGGCTTTCGTCTACCGTAACAACAGCCGCGAGCAGGGCGGCGGCAGCTACCTGGCCGTCACACTGCAGGGGAAGGGGGGCAATACTGCGGCCATCGGGGCGAAGGTATATGCCTACGGCAATGGCATGATGCAGTATGGGGAGGTGAATCCTGCGCGGGGGTATTTGTCGTGTATGGTGGCAGGAGTATGCTTTGGGTTTGGGCAGGCGTCCATAGCCGACTCGCTGATCATTATCTGGCCGGACGGTGCACGACAACGGCTGATTGGAGTTCAGCTGAATCAGCGGCTGACGGTCAAAGAGGAAGGGACGATGACGCCGGTTGCGAAAGACAAACCGGGAGCGAGCGGTATGGGCAGGGCATCGCATGCGCCGCCGCCTGTGTTCAGCAAAGCGCCGGCCTTCATCGATTACAAGCAGGAAGGATTCGGCGATAATGACTTCAAGCGGCAGCTGCTCATGCTGTTCATGTATTCCCGGACAGGGCCGGTGATCGCGCGGGCGGATGTCAACAAAGATGGCCGTGAAGACCTTTTTATCAGTGGCGACAAGTCCCGGCCGGGCAGGTTGTATATGCAGCAGCCCGGAGGCAAATTTGAAATTTCGGGGCCGTCATTGGGCTCCGAGGATAGTTCGACCACTTCGGCGGCTGCTTTGACCGATGCTAACGGCGACGGATGGCCGGACTTGTATATCGCCAAGGGCGGCTATTCCCTGTGGGAGCCGAATACGCCTGTACTGCAGGATGTCCTGTATCTCAACGACGGCAAGGGCGGCCTGTACAGGGCGGATGGCGCCTTGCCGGACGTCAGCGCCTCTGCCAAGTCCTGCGTCAGGCCCTGCGACTTTGACGGTGACGGGGACACAGACCTTTTCGTCGGCGGGCGGGTCATCCCGGGTCAATATCCCGTGACGCCGCGGAGCTACCTTCTGGTCAATGACGGGAAAGGACATTTTTCTGCTGTCACGACCCCGTTCGATCATATAGGAATGGTGACCGATGCGCAATGGATAGACCTCGATGGTGACGGCCGCAAGGACCTGGTGATCTGCGGTGAGTTCATGCCGGTGATGGTCTTCATCAATACGCCGGGTGGATTTGTAGACAGGACAGCGGATTATTTCGGCAAGGCGGAATCCGGCTTCTGGAATACCCTGACGCTGGCGGATGTGGACGGTGACGGAAAGGAAGACCTGATAGCCGGCAACCTGGGACTGAACAGCTGTGTGAAGATATCGGACAAGGAACCTGCTGAGCTGTACTATGCCGATTTCGATCATAACGGGTCGATCGATCCCTTCCTGAATTTCTATGTGCAGGGCGTCAGCTATCCTTTTGTCAGCCGCGATGAGCTGAACGACCAGATCTATCCCATGCGAAAGAAGTTCAATTCCTATAAACAATATTCGACTGCGACCATGAAGGATATCTTTTCGCCTGAAGAATTGAGCAATGCCGGCAAGCTAACAGCGACGCAGAGCCGAACTGTCTGCTGGCTGAACAAGAATGGCCATTTCATTCGGACAGAGCTGCCGGTAGAGGCGCAGTTTGCGCCGGTATCCCGGATACTGGCGGGGGATTTCGACCGGGACGGAAAGACGGATCTGTTGCTGCTGGGCAATCATTCCGACAACCGGCTGAAAATGGGAGCCATAGATGCCAACTATGGATGCCTCCTGAAGGGGGACGGTAAGGGCGGATTCAGCTATGTCACTCAGCCTGCTGCAGGTCTTTCGGTCAAAGGGGATGTGAAATCAGCTGTGGAAGTCACCATCGACGGCGGAAAATACATAGTCATTGGCGTGGCCGAAGACAGCCTGCAATTTTATAAAGAACGATGAAGAGTACCTTTCAGATAATTATCCTGCTGGTCATTTTTTTCGGAACGGTATCCCTGCCGGCGGGTTTTGCGCAAAAAGAGACCAAAGAGACAGAGGCTCTGCTGACGGGCTATCTGCGGCCGTCGATATTTGCGATCACCATGGTGATGGTGCATGATGTCGTCAATCCTCCTGCTGCGAGCCGTTACTATGCCTATATCATGCTGGGCGCTTATGACCTGGTGTCACAGCACGATGCGGCCATCGTTCCGCCTGCCGCTTTCATCCGGCATTACCCGGCGGCCCCGATCGCCGTCGCCGGCGGTGCGGATGGCCATTCTTCAGAAGGTTCAGGAGGCGCCGATACGGCCTATGACTACCGGATTGCGGCTGCTTATTCCATCCTTGAAACGGGCAGGCAGATGCTGCCTTCCGGCTTTATGCTGGAAGACGAGGAGAAAAAATTTGTACAGCGCCTGCAGGACCAGCGTATCCCGCAGCCGTTGATCGACCGGAGCCTGGCTGCGGCCAGGGCAGCCACCGCCAAGGTGACCGGCTGGTCCAGGGGCGATGGGTATAGCAGGCTGAGCGCCTTGTTGCGCTATTCGCCATTGAAGAACGATTCGTCATGGTATCCTACGCCGCCTGCCTATATCGAGGCGGTAGAGCCGCATTGGCGGACCATCCGCCCCATGGTGATCGATTCCAGCGACCAGTTCATGCCGCCGCGGCTGACACCCTTCAGCAAGGATAAGAACAGCGATTTCTATCGCCTGGTGATGGAGGTATATACGATCAGCAAGGATACGGGCGCCCAATCACTCTATGAGCGAACGATAGCCGGATTCTGGGATTGCAACCCTTTTGCGGTTACCACGTCGGGGCATATGGCCATCGGGCTGAAAAAAATCAGCCCGGGAGGTCACTGGATGGATATCGCCGGCAATGCCGCGCTTGTCGCCCACACCGATTTCGATCACACGATAGAGGTAGAGACCCTGGTGGCGGTCACGCTCATGGATGCCTTTATCGCCTGCTGGGAAGCCAAATACAAAACCAACCGGGTCAGACCGGAGACCTATATCGACCGCTATATCGATCCCCTCTGGCGCCCGTATCTCCAGACGCCGCCTTTCCCGGAATATTCCAGCGGTCATAGCGTCATCTCGACGGCTTCCGCGGAGGTGCTGACCTATCTGCTGGGCGGGAGGCTCGACTATACCGATAATGCGGAAGAGCTGTTCGATATCCAGCCGCGCACCTTCCATTCCTTCCGCGAGGCTGCGGCCGAGGCGGCTATTTCCAGGCTGTACGGGGGCATTCATTACCGGGATGGCGTCACGTCCGGGCAGGCGCAGGGCAAAGATCTTGGCGATTATATCGTCGAACAACTCCGGAAGGCGGGTATCAGGCCACTGCGGTGAGAGGTATTTGGGGATTACCGCATTCTGCCCTATTTTTACACCTAAATTTTCGATACATGAACTTGCATGAATATCAGGCCAAAGAACTACTGAAGAAATATCAGGTACCCGTACAGGAAGGCATCCCGGTGGATAATGCGGGGGCGGCGGAAGAAGCCTATAAGAATCTTAAAGTACAATATGGTAACAATTTTGCGGTGGTAAAGGCCCAGATACATGCAGGTGGCCGGGGTAAGGGAAAGATCGAGGGTACGGAACAGCGGGGTGTAGCGGTCGGAAAGAGTGCGGAAGAAGTGAAACAAATTGCCAGCACCATCCTTGGCGGCACGCTGGTGACGATCCAGACGGGTCCTCATGGCAAAAAGGTCAATAAGGTATTGATCGCGCAGGATGTCTATTATCCGGGCGCCAATCCTGTCAAGGAGTTTTATCTGTCGGTCCTGCTGGACAGGGCGAAAGGGCAGAATGTGATCATGTACAGCACCGAAGGCGGGATGGATATCGAAGAGGTCGCGCATCATACCCCCGACAAGATCTTTAAGGAATGGGTGCATCCCGGCGGCGGCCTGCAACCTTTCCAGGCCAGGAAGATTGCCTTCAACCTGGGGTTGAGCGGCGAAGCATTCAAGGGTTGTGTCAGGTTCGTCACGAATTTATATAATGCCTATTTGGGATTGGATTGCTCTATGCTGGAGATCAATCCCCTGTTCAAGACAAGCGACGACAAGATCATCGCGGTCGATTGCAAGATGAACCTGGACGACAATGCCCTGATGCGTCATCCCGACCTGGAAGCGATGCGTGATATCAGCGAAGAAGATCCTACGGAAGTGGAAGCCGGTAAGTATAACCTCAATTTCGTCAAATTAGACGGCAATGTGGGTTGTATGGTCAATGGCGCCGGACTGGCCATGGCCACGATGGATATGATCAAGCTGAGCGGCGGGGAACCTGCCAACTTCCTGGATGTCGGCGGTACGGCCAATGCGCAGACGGTGGAGGCCGGGTTTCGCATCATCCTGAAGGACCCAAAGGTGAAAGCTATTCTGATCAATATATTTGGCGGCATCGTTCGCTGCGACCGGGTGGCGCAGGGTGTGATCGATGCATACAAGTCCATTGGCGATATCAAAGTGCCGATCATCGTCAGGCTGCAAGGCACCAATGCCGAAGAGGC
>PMUF01000473.1 GCA_003167015.1 Chitinophagaceae bacterium
CGACCGGAAAGGAATAGCCATCAGCTTCGTGACGCCCAAAGAAAAAGAGATGCAGACGGCAATCGAGCAACTGATGAAGGTCCCCATCCCCCTCTCCCCTTTACCCGAAGACCTGGAAATCTACACCATCCTGACCGAGGCCGAAAAACCCCAGCCCTATACCAAAGCAATCCCTTTAAACATCCCTAAGCCGGAATTTTCCGGCGGAGCCTTCCATGAAAAACTGGAAAAAAACAAGAAAGTAAATGTCGTCATACGCCATGCCGACCGCATGCAAAAGAAGTATGGTAAACCCAAGACAAGAGGCGCAAAAAAGAAATAGCGGCTACCCCAGCTTGCATTTTCATCAATTATTTTCTACTTTACTCCGGCTAAAACCCATCCCGTATGAAAGGCCTGTGGTCCCTAACCTCACTTATCCTCCTGTTCCATGCTCACGCCATCAGTCAGAACCGGGTAATGACCTATCCCATTACCCCAAAAGAACAAATCAGCGATAACTATTTCGGCGCCATCGTTCCCGACCCTTACAGGTGGCTGGAATTCGATACGTCTGCACAGACCAAAGAATGGGTGACGGAACAAAACGATCTTTCAAAAAAATACCTCTCGAAACTCCTGAATAAATACCCATTTCGAGACCAGCTCCGCTTCAATGCAGATATAGACTTCGGAAGTCTGCGTAAAATGGGAAAATATTATGTCGATTTTATTATCAATGAAACACAAAAGACGCCTTCCCTTTACTTAAAAAAGAACATTAACGCAACGTCCGACCTGGCCATCGATCCGGCGGATTATAAAAATATAAGCTCGGATATAGTCAGCATTACCGGATACAGCATATCAAAAGACAATAAATATATTGCATTCGGGCTATCCTATAACGGCAGCGACTGGAATGAGATCCGCGTCAAAAGTGTTTACCCCTTTAGAAACCTGGCTGATCGGCTGAAATGGGTCAAATTCAGCAGCATTGAATGGAAATCCGACGGTTTCTTTTACTGCACGTATGATTCCGTAAACCAATCCCAAGTCTTAACAGCCATCAATCAGCATCCGAAAATATTCTATCATAAACTGGGGACCCCCCAAAATGAAGATCGGCTGATTTTCAGGGACACTACTTCCGCCACCATACAGTTCTCGGTAATGGATAACGAGAGATACCTCGTCGTCAACTATGCATTTTACTATGCCGGAAAACGGTATCACAAAGTCTCTTTCATCGACTTCAGGACGGATGACCACACTATTACAGATCTGATCCTGTCGGGGAACGAGTATAAAGTGATAGGAATGTACAATGGAAAATTCCTCGTCGCATCCAACTACCCTGCACTGAACGGCGCTTTATCCCTCGTCTCCCCCGATTCGCCCGATCAATTGGAAGAGTTCATACCCGAGCATAAAGAAATTTTAAAGCAAACAACCATCGTAGGGGATAAAATCATTTGCATTTACCTCGACGATATCGACAACATCGCTGTTACTTATGACAAGGACGGTAAAGCTGTCAATAAGATAGTTTACCCTGTCGGCAGTTCCGTCGAAGGCTTTGAAGGCGCCCCGGATGATCCCACGACCCTTTTTTATTATCATTCCTTTTTGTATCCCCCCATAGCTTACATGTATGATGTAAACACCCTTTCAGTAAAACTGATCCAGCGTACGGAAGTCATGTACGATCTGGCGAATTTCGAGGTCCGAAAAGTGTATTATTATTCGAAAGACGGACAGAAAATTCCGATGATCATTGCAGGAAAAAAAGGGTTTAAACTGACCGGCGATAACCCCACTATTTTATATGGCTATGGAGGCTATGGAATTTCATTAACGCCCTTTTTCAGCACAGGCTTTATCAACCATTTGCAAAATGGAGGCCTGATAGCTTTACCAAGTCTGCGTGGAGGTGGGGAATATGGTGAAAAATGGCATGAAGAGGGAATGCTGTCCAATAAACAGAACGTATTCGATGACTTTATCGCCGCTGCCGAATATCTCAAAAAGGAACACTACACCTCGAAAGAGAAACTGGCGATCATGGGAGGGTCCAACGGAGGCCTGCTGATCGGTGCCGTGCTGAATCAACGCCCTGATCTATGCCAGGTCGCCGTCACCCAAATGGGGTTATTCGATATGCTGCGCTATCAGAAATATACCATTGGCTACGACTGGAAAAAGGAATTCGGCACAAGTGAAGATTCTGCGCAATTTCAATATCTCTACAAATACTCCCCTCTGCATAATGTAAGGAATGTGGCCTACCCCGCTACCTTAATTATCACAGCCGACCATGATGACAGAGTGGTACCCATGCACTCCTATAAATTCATAGCCACTTTGCAGGAGAAGAATGAAAGTAATCTTCCCGTTTTATTGCTTACTGAAAAAAACTATGGCCATCAAGCGGGTAGTTTAACGACAACAGCTGCTATGTACGCATTCATTTACGAACAGCTCGGTGTTAAACCGGTTTCCCTTAACCCGCTATGACCACCCAACTATAACTTCCCCACCTCTTTCCACAGCCTCCTCCCCGCAATCACTCGCCCCTGCCCCCATGGGGTCCTCCTTTCCCCAGCTCCCTCCCCATGGCTGCCCTATGCCCGGATTTGCGTACATTGCCCCCATGACTTCCCAGCGGTGCCTGCTTGCGGCTATCATTACCGTCTGTTCCTTTGGCAGTCCGGCCCATCCGGTACCGCCCGGGCTTCCACACCCGGCAAAAACCACCGCCCCCGCCGCCCTCATCCGTAACCTTGCTCCCGATCCCATCCGCAACCCCTCCATATCCATCGACCCGATCATCTCAAGCGATTCCGCCACTTGCATCATTCCCTTTACCCGCATAGGCAACCTGATCCTTATCCAGGCGAAAGCAGATACCACTACCGGCTTCTTTGTCCTCGATACCGGAACCCCCGGCCTGGTGCTCAATATCACCTATTTCCGCGATTATCCTGCTTCCAATCCAATCGAAGGCGGAGGCCTGACCGGTGCTGTCCCCATGGCAACCCGGACCACTGTCGACAGCCTTCGCCTGGGACCCATCAGCTACTCCCACCTGGATGCAGACCTCATCAACCTGGGACATATCGAGAACAATAAGGGCGTGAAAATATTTGGCTTGCTCGGCATGCGGCTCTTCGAACATTTCGAGATGATCATGGATTACAACGCCGGAGTCATCTATCTCCACCTGATCGGAAAAAAAGAGGCTGCCGTTTACCACAGCGACCAGTTGGCCGACACCACCGCCTACAATACCATACCGATCGATATAGAGGCGGGTAAGATCATCGTATACCTTTATCTGAAAGGAAAAAAATTGAAGTTCATCATCGACAGTGGAGCCGAAACCAATGTCATCGACAGCCGCCTGCCCAACCAGGTTTTCGAACAGGTCGTTATCACCCGCCGGGTAACGCTCAATGGCAGCGGCAATCATAAAGTAGAAGCCCTGTGCGGCGATCTCAAAGGCCTGCAGATCGGCGGACATGATATCGGCTCCCTCCCCGTTCTCATCACCAACCTCGAAAGCATGTGCAATTCCTATAATGATTGTCTCGATGGAATGCTGGGTTTTGATTTCCTGTCTCTGCATAAAATTGGATTTAATTTTGTTAAACGCAAGATGTATATATGGAAATGAGGAAGAGCAAGCATAAATATCTGCGACATAACTATTCCCTGCTGGTGGGATTCTCACTGGCGGCCTGGCTGTTTCTGGCCATGTACCCCGGCAACGCCCTCTGCCAGAATGACGACGGGACAGCATCTTATAAGATCAGGGATGGCAGAATGTATATCAAACTCGGCAGACATATCGACGAGGCCGCGCTGGACAGGTTCGTGGAGAAGTTTGATCTTTCCGACCTCGACCTTCCCAAAGTGCTTTTTTCCGGAAACTTTGACAAGATCAGGGCCATGGGCTGGCAGGTAGATATCGACAACAAGAACAAGATCGTAATCAGCAAGAAGATAGGCGGCCTGGATCAGTTGGGGAACCCGGAGAAAAGAATGGCTCTGACGGAAGATCATCCCAATCCCTATGACCTGTTTCCCTCCCAGAACGACGACCTCGTATATGGATTCAATCGCTTTAAAGGCAAGCTTCCATTTGCCGTCAAAGACTCACTGGTCACCTTTTTCCTCAAAGGGGCCACCCGCGCCCGGCAGGCCTTGCTGGCAGGCAGCTTTACCAACTGGCAAAACGGAGCGCTGCCGATGACCCCCACGGACAGCGGATGGATCTGCGTGGTGAAATTGAATCCCGGTAAATACTGGTACAAATTTATCGTGGACGGCGGCTGGACGATCGACCCTGATAACGACCTGCACGAAACTGATCCTAACGGTAACACCAATTCCGTGTATTACAAATCCAATGTCGTTTTCTCCCTTCCCGGTTACGGCGCAGCCAAAGATGCCTACCTGACCGGCAGCTTCAATGACTGGAATCCCGGCGAACTACCCATGGAAAAGACCCCATCCGGCTGGAAGATACACCTCTACCTGGCCGAAGGGACCTATACCTATAAGTTCGTAGTGGATGGCAAATGGTATGACGACCCGGCGAACAACCATCGGCTGCCGGATGGGCACCGGGGATTTAATTCAGTATACCGGTTGGGAAAACCTCACCTCTTCACCCTCAGAGGATACCCGTTGGCGAAATCGGTTGTGTTGACGGGCTCCTTCAATGGATGGAAGACCTATGATTTGTTTATGCAAAAGACGGCGCAAGGTTGGCAGCTGCCCTACACCCTGGGGCCCGGTAACTACCAATACCGGTTCCTGGTAGACGGGAAATGGATCGATGATCCCGATAATCCCCTTTTTCTGCGTGACCGGAAAAACAATACAGTCAATTCTTTCCTGATCATACAACCCAATTATACGTTCCGGCTGCAAGGCCACGCCGACGCAAAAGCTGTCTTCCTGGCAGGCGATTTTAATGACTGGACACCCGATGCGCTGAAGATGCAACGGATAGGAAATGCCTGGATTTTTAACGTGCACCTCTCCATAGGCAAGCACCTTTATAAGTTCATCGTGGACGGCCAGTGGACCAGAGATCCCGACAACCCTTTATGGGAGGAAAATGAATACGATACGGGGAATTCAGTTCTTTGGATGGAGCAAAGATAGCCTCCGCCCACCCGCAGCGCAGAGCCCCCCGCCTCGGACCGCCCGCTCCCACCCGCAGCGCAGCCTCCGCCGGTCCCCGCCCCGGCTCACATGGGGTCCGCCTCTCTCATTTAGTCTACCGAATTGGTATATTATTAGGATTTTCGTATTTTCACCACCCATCACCTAAATGTGCCACTCCAAAATGCTCCACTCATGAAAAATTATCGCCGCCTGCTGCTCCCCGCCCTCATAGTCCTTTCATCACATCCCGGCCTCAACGCCCAGACACCCGCCGCTCAAACATCGGCCGCCCAAACACCAACCGCCCAAACACCGGCCGCCCGGACATCAACCTATCAGCAGGAAATAGATACCTGGCATTCGAAGCGAGTACAGGACCTGAAGGCCCCCAATGGCTGGCTTAACCTCGTAGGCCTCTACTGGCTGGATGAAGGCGCCAGCAGCTTCGGCACAGACCCGCAAAACAAGATCATTTTCCCCGCCGGCGCTATTGCCGCACAGGCGGGCACTTTTCAACGGACCGGTAATACGGTTCGGCTCATTGTCCAAAACGCGGAAATAAAAGTAGATGGAAAAGAGGTGAAAGAGGCCGTGATCTTCGATAAGGATTCCGCCCGCCAGCCGGTTGTGTCCAGTGGCCACTTACGCTGGACCATCATCCAGCGGGGCGAAAAGATCGGCATCCGCCTCCGGGATCTGGAAAGCCCGCTCGTGACACAGTTTAAAGACATCGACCGGTTCCCCGTCGATACTGCCTGGAAGATACAGGCTGTTTTGCAGCCACAGAATCAAACCCCGACGATCGCGATTACCAATATCCTCGGCCAGACCAATCAACAGCCGTCACCCGGCAAATTGGTCTTCACCGTCGATAATAAAAAATATACATTGGATGCTTTGGAAGAAGGCGATGAACTGTTCATCATTTTCGGTGATGAGACCAGCGGAAAAACGACCTACCCCTCAGGGAGATTCCTGGCCGTAAAAAAGCCCGGCGCCGGCGGCCTGACGACTATCGATTTCAATAAGGCCTATAACCCTCCTTGTGCATTCACCAGCTTCGCTACCTGCCCGTTGCCGCCCAGGCAGAATATCCTGCCATTCGCCGTCACCGCCGGTGAAAAAAATTATGGTCACCATACAACCCAATAGCGCCGCCTCAGCCCTTCGCACTCGCGCCCCCACTCGCAAAGCTCGCAAAATGCGAACTCACCCGGCCTCAACACCACCGCGTAGCCTCCGCCGGCCGCCGCCCCTGGCACACACGCCTAAATTGCCTTCTCATAAAGGCTCAACCCGCTGCCCAGGTAATGCCGGGGTACCGACAGATCGCTATCATCAGGAAATTGCTTGAAGCCGCAAAAAACAAACCCGCACTCCTGGTAGTAAGCATTCAACCGCTGGTTGTCCCGGCTCGTATCCAACCGGATAAACCGCTTTCCATTGGCCCTGCCGAAATCCTCCGCCCAGGCCAGGATCTGCCTGACATAGCCTCTTCCCCTGAAGGCAGGGTTGGTGACGATCCGGTGCAAATAAATGGAAGGATCTGTATCTCTTTCGTCCCAGACCATCCGGTCTGTAAAGAGAACGGAAAAACAACAGGCTATCTGCCCCTCCTCGACCACCTTCCAATGTAATTTTTCCCGGATCTCCTGCTCAATGAGCGGCCGGTTCATTCCATGCCACACATTGCTCGATTTCTTTGAACGCTGATATTGAATGGCCTGGTTGAACAGCTCCTGCAATATTTCCAGGTCCGCGGTTGTCGTATTGATAATGTTCATCTTCCCCCAAGATACTGATTTCACGTATATCCGTTTTGACGATGTCCGAATAGACGGCAAACCCTGCATCAACAGGCTGACTGCAGGTAGTAACCCCCGCAGGGACGCTTCCCTTCCCCATCATTCCCATCCCATCCCCGGCCAGATCGACGGCATTCGGCACCGGCTGATCGAAATACCAGGCGGTCGCAATAAACCTTTTCACATGCTGCCGCGACTCCGCCGGCAAATACCGCTCCAACGCCCAGAAATTTCTGCTGTGCGACCGGTGTATGGCCCTGTAAACCGGCACCGGACCGGCATTGTACGCCGCCAGCACCAGCAGCCAGTCTTTGAACTCATTGTGCAGGTCCCTCAGATATAAGGCAGCCGCCCGCGTACTCTTATAATAATTGGTGCGTTCGTCCCGCCGGCCATTCACCTTCAGCCCAAGCTCTCTGGCAGTCCCCGCCATCAATTGCCACGGGCCCCTCGCCCCCACCCGCGAAACGGCAGTCGACTTCAACTCCGATTCTATCACGGCGAGATATCTCAGCTCCGCCGGCACCCCGTAAGATTCTAAAATGGAATCAATGATCGCGAAAGGCCTCTTGCTCCTTGATTTGATCGTCGTAAGACAGTCGTCATTGCTCTTGATATAGGCGTCGACAAATTTCTTGACCTGCCTGCTCTGTGAGGCAAAGGAGAGATTCTCTTTCGAAGAAAGGTTGAAATTGGTTTTGACCGCCGTAGTGGTCTGCACGGTCTTGGCCCCGTCTGAAGATGGCTGCCCGGGATTCGCCAGGGCAGGTTGTGCCATCAGCAGCGTCAGGCTGCAAAGAAAAATGGGTACTTGTGACGTCAACATCGTTTTCATTTTTGGGTAAAACAATGCCGGTCCCAGGTAATGGATTGTAATGAACTATAAGTGAGGGTTAAGCATAGAGTACTGTAGGAGAAATGCCCGCCGTGGGTACGGTGAAATGGGTTCTTCATTCACGGTGGCTGTAACTAAGGAGGTAAAGATAAACACCACGGCCCATACCTCATAGGGGTTTTTACGATTACAAATCGAGTGTTTTTACGAGAAAAATTACTATCTAACACATAACTAATTAATAATCAACAAACTATTATTTGACGATCAGCACAATCCCCGATTTTTTTACCTCTCCCGCCGCCGCAACCTGCACCAAATAGCTCCCCGCCGGATACCCGGCAACAGACAACGTGATCGTTTGTCCCGCCGGTTGCGCTACGCTCTCCTGCAGCAACACCTGCCCGGTCACATTCATCAGCCGTATACTGAGAGGGCCTTCCAGCCCGCCCGTACCCGGGCTTCCCGACACGCCGCTGACCCCAAAGCTTACAGTGATATGATCAGTGGCAGGATTCGGGAAGATGGAAATACTGCTGCCGGAGGTTTGGCTCAAAACCTTGACAGTCGAGTAAGTGTCGTTCCCGTTATCATCGACCAACTGTAGCCGGTAATAGTCCAGCGCGGGTAAGGGATCGGCATCCGTATACGAATAGTCCATCGCCATCGAATCNNGTCGCATCCAGCGTGCCGATCGTTTGCCAGTTCACGCCTTCCGCACTACGCTGGATATCGAAATGGTTGATATTCAGCCCGTCTTGAACTTCCCAGGTCAGCCCCACCGTTCCGGCGGTTTGCCACTGAGCATTGAAATCAACCAGCGTAAGCGGCAACGGGTCAAAAAGACTGGTGGAACTCAACGCAAAAGGACTAAAATTGCTCACGTTATTCCAGGTGACGGATCCCGATGCAGTTGACCCGGTGATCACGTCATTACCCCAGGCATTCCAACTGGTGCCGTTAAAATGTGCCAGGGCGATCGTCGCCAGGTCATTGACATAAGTGCCCCCGCAAGGGCTGTTCGCATTCCAATACCCCGTCACGTTCACCGCCGAACTGCCTGCCGTATGATTCAGGGTCCAGTAATCACAAGAACTGACATGGTTCAAACCTGAGGCTGTTACAGGACCCAATGCAGCCCCGCTGGACCTGTTATATTGCGCCAGAAAAGCATCTGTCGTGGTGGATGGTGCCGAGATCCCGATCGGGACATAGCCGGTGCCGGAGGAGCCTACAGGGAAAGTGAAGGCCTGGTTACCGATCTTGGTAATAGGGCCATTGACAAAACTACTGTTGGAAGCCCCGGTCGCACTCCCGCCATTGTTCACTGTAATCAGATTGGCCGAGGTGGTATTCAGTAACCCATCGGTCAGCGTCAGCACCCCGGTGACACTCTCGGCTTGTGACAGCGTTACCCCTGTGGTAGAGGAGTTATCGATGGTCAGATTGTTCACCGTGCCGGCCGTGGGAGTCGTCGTGAAAACCCCCGTGATCTGCGCTGCAGATCCATTGTAAATATAGTTAGCCGCACTGGAAAAGGTCGAGCTCGGAATCTGGATCGACCCTGTGGTCCCGCTGGAAGCAATCCCGGCAGTATTGGCAGTGATCAGGCCCCCACCGCCGCTGAGCGTGAAGGTGGTTGCATTATTGTCGGTTGTGGTAAGCAGGTCATAAGTCCCGCAATTCAGCGTGGCACCAGAATTAACCGTAAAATTCCCGACATAATAGGTATCCTCGCCGTCGTAGGTAAAATTCCCATTGAGAGTGACTTCACTGCCGCTGAGGATGACATAGCTCATATATTCGCTAAACACCTCCAGAACATTTTGGTTGGTGCCGGTGAAATTAATCGTGCCGTTCGGCGTATTCCCGGAAGTATAAATCCATCCAACGCCTGTCTGTGTTAAATTACCCGACAGGTTCATCGTGGCGGTGCCGCCGGCACCCGATCCGAAATCCACATAGTAAGGAGTGCTTAACGTGAACGATCCGACAGTATAGGTATAGTTGTTCGTATTCGAATTGTCCAGCACAAGGTAGCCATTCGTCAAACTCAAAGTGCCGCTGATCGTACATCCCCCGGCCATCGTTCCCGTCGCCGAACCCGAATAAGTTAGATTTCCATATGTTACCGCCGGTATGGTCTGATTGTTTGTACCGTCAAAGATCACTGTACTATTGGAATTCAATGTTCCCAAAGTAGGGATCGTCGTATTGGCAATGGTCAGCGTAGCATTGGCGGAAACATTGACGGTGCCTTTGCAGTAATAGTTCGTCGGGATCTGGAAATTACAGGCGTTGGTGCCATCACCCACGACAATGTACGATCCGGTACCCGACACGGTCCAATTGGCGGCAATAGTCGGCGTCGCATTATTAACGATATTAAATACCTGGTTATTGGCAGTGAAATTGGCCGGCGCCGTGCCACCGCCATTCGTAGCAGTGCCCCAGGAAGAGGTCAGGTTCAGGTTACCGGTGGACTTGGAATAATAATTCGTCTGTGCATGCACGGGAATAGCAATGCCAGTGACGATTACCAGCACCGCAAGGTGCAGGAAATGCGACAGGTTCTTCATGTCAGGTTGTTTAGGGTAACCCACCTCGCTAATAATGAAGACCTGGTTAGTGCGACTTTATTACAAGCAGGTGGCCATGTCAGTTAAACGGGGACCGTTAAATGTTTATTATTTTATCGGGGTCTATCCTGGTGTCTGTTTATTTTTATTTATTACCTTCCGGATAGTTACTTTTGCATCATGAATAATTTTAATATTTTACAGGAAATCATCATCGACAGGCGCAGTATCAAGCCAGCCTCACTCAACGGAAAAAAGATCGACGACGAACAAATCAGGCAATTGCTGGAACTCGCCAACTGGGCCCCTACCCATGGCCTCACCGAACCCTGGCGCTTCGTGGTGTACAGTGGCGATGCCGTCCCGGAATTTTGCCGCCAGCAAGCCGACATCTACCGCAATGCTACCCCGCCGGAAAAATTTAATGCAACCAAATATGACAAGCAGTTGCATAATGGCGACAACGCCTCTCATCTCATCGCCGTCTACATGCAAAAAGGCGCCAACCCCAATATCCCCGCACTGGAAGAAATTTGCGCCACCGCCGCCGCCGTCCAGAATATCCTGCTCGGCGCCCAGGCCCTCGGCATAGCCGTCCTATGGAGCACCGGCGGCAACGTGCTGCTGCCGGAGATGAAAGAATACCTGGGCCTCGGCGAGGCGGACGTCATGATCGGCCTGCTCTCCCTGGGTTATACGGACGAGCCCGCCAGATCGGGTCGGCGGACACCTGTAGAAGCCAAAACAAAATGGATCGATAATCCCCTTACCGTCGGCCCACCAAACTTTTGAACAATCGTTTGCATCCCTGAAAAACCGCCCGATCACTTAAGTTTGATCAAACATAGCCACCAATGAACAGGAAATCATTCATCCGCAACAGCAGCATGGCAGCCCTTGGCCTCGCCACCAGACCCGCCCTGCCCCTCAACCCCGGCCTCAACCCGGCCTCAACCAAAGTCCGGATGGCCATCATCGGCACCGGCCTCCGCGGACAAAACCACCTCAGCCTGCTGCTGCGACGCGATGACGTAGACCTCGTCGCTATTGCCGATATCGATGACTATATGCTGTCCCGCGCAAAAGACATCATCGCCAAATCCGGTAAGAAGATGCCGCAGGTCTACACCGGCAGCCCTTATGCCTGGCAGGACCTGCTGAAACAACAACAGCCGGACGGCGTCATCATCGCCACCCCCTGGGAATGGCACAAGGAAATGGTCATCGGCTCGCTCGAGGCCGGCCTCAAATACGTGGCCACCGAAGTCATCCTCGGTATCACCCTGCAAGACCACTGGGATGTCGTCAAAGCCGCGGAACACCATAACGCCAACGTCATGATGCTGGAGAACGTCTGCTACCGGCGCGATGTACTGGCCGTACTCAACATGGTCCAACAAGGACTGTTCGGCGAGATCATCCACCTCCAGGGCGGCTATCAGCACAACCTCCGGGGCATAAAATTCAACAACGGCCAGCACGACGGGGGCATCGGCTGCGAATTTGGCGAAAAAGCCTTTTCCGAAGCCCGCTGGCGCACCGAACATTCCGTTCATCGCAATGGCGACCTCTACCCTACCCATGGCATCGGCCCCCTGGCCCATTACGCCGGCATCAACCGCGGCAATACCTTCACCACCCTCTGTTCGTTCTCCTCGAAGACCCGCGGCCTTCACGATTATGTCGTCAAACACTGCGGTGAATCACACCCCAGCGCCAAAGTCCGGTTCAAATTAGGCGACGTAGTGACCACTTCCATCAACTGCGCCAACGGCGAAACCATCCTCCTCCAGCACGATACCAACCTGCCCCGGCCCTACTCCTTAGGGTTCCGTGTCCAGGGCACCGGCGGACTGTGGATGGATGTCGCAAACGGCATCTACATAGAAGGACAGTCAAAAGACGATGACTGGGATGCCGCCAAAATCTGGTTGGACAAGTACGATCACCCCCTATGGCGGCGTTTCAGCAACGATGCCGAAGGCGCAGGCCACGGCGGTATGGATTTCTTCGTCGTCCACGCCTTCATCGAGTCCATCAAACGAAAAACCCCCACGCCGATGGATGTCTACGACGCAGCAGCCTGGAGCGCCATCACTCCCCTCAGTGAGCAGTCCATCGAGTTGGGCAACACGACCGTTGCCTTCCCCGATTTCACCAGCGGCCAGTGGATGTACCGCAAGTCGTCCTTCGGGCTCTCCGATGAATATTGAGGCAGCGGCTTTTATCCCCTATTTTTGTCATATGAAAGAAGACAAGCTCCCCACCATCAAGGAGATCGCCAAACAGCTCAACGTGTCGGTCTCCACCGTCAGCAGGGCCCTCCATAACCATCCGGGCATCGGCCTGCGGACGAGAATGCGGGTGCAGCAACTGGCGCAGCAACTGGACTACGAACCCAACCAGACTGCCATCTTCTTCAAACAGCGAAAGACCTCCACCATCGGCGTAGTCCTGCCCAACCTGAAAGAGGAGTTCTTCTCCGAAGCCATCAACGGCATCGAAGAGATAGCGACCAACCACAAATACAACGTCCTCATCAGCCAGTCCAGGGACGATACCGAGCGCGAACGCATGATCGTCACCACCATGAAGAACAACCGCGTCGACGGCCTCATCGTCTCCCTCGGCGCCAACACCACTACCTACGACCATTTCACCTCCCTCAAAAAATATGGTATCCCCGTAGTATTCTTCGACCGCGTGCCCACCGTACCCGATTTCAATAAGGTCTACTCCAATATGAACAGCGGTACCCGCGAGGCCATCGAATTCCTCATCGCCAAAGGCCACCGCCGCATCGGCGTGCTCAATGGACCCGAACAAATGCGGTCCTCGCAGGAACGTACCGACACCTATATGCAAGTCCTTGTCAAACGCCGGCTGAAAATCGATCTTGGACTCGTCACCTCCACCGACCTCACCNNGACTACATCGCCCTCGACGCCATGCAATACGCCCGGCAGCAAAAGCTCCGGATCAATAAAGACATCTGTTTCGTCAGCTATGCCAACCTGTCGATCACAACGTACCTCCAGACCCCGCCGATGGCCTCCGTTGAGCAGTATCCCTACCGCCAGGGAGCCGAGGCAGCCGAGATATTGATGGAACTGCTGAACAAGACCGACCGCAACGGCTCCCCACTGGAGCCCGAGACCTTCCGAAATGTGGTCATCAACGGCCAATTGATCGTCCATTCCAAGCGGTAATTTTTTCCCGCAACCGTTTGCATATCGCTAACCCGGAGATATTGAATAATTTCGCCCCGATTTTTTGATTCGATATAATGCAGGCACACATGAACCAGGTTCTCTCCGCTTATGGCTTCTCCGCAGATACATCCGTTACCCCCCATGGCACCGGCCTCATCAACCGCACCTGGCTCGTCCGCAGCGACAAAGGCACCTATATCCTGCAGCAGCTGAACCGCCAGGTCTTCGCCCGGCCCCAACTCATCGCAGACAATATCGAAATGGTAGGCCATTACCTCGCAGACCATTATCCGACCACCATCTTTCCGCGACCGGTACGATCGCTCACCGGGCAGACACTCGTCGACGCCGGCGATGACAGCCATTACCGCCTCTACCCCTTTATAGAGAACTCCGTATCCATCGACCTCGCCTATACCCCCCAGCAAGCCTTCGAGGCAGCCCGGCAATTCGGCGGTTTCACCCGCATGCTGGCAGATTTCCCGGCCAACCGCCTGCACGAGACCCTCCCGGACTTCCACGACCTGTCCCTCCGCTACCGCTCGTTCAGGGAAGCCCTGCAGAACGGGTCGGCCCAGCGCATCGAAAAGGCTAGCCCGATCATCGACTACCTGCAATCGCAAAAGCGCATCGTTGCCCAATACGAGAATATCCTCACCAACCCGGGCTTCAAACGCCGAGTGACACATCACGACACCAAGATCAGCAACGTACTGTTCGACAAACAGGGAAAAGGCATCTGCGTCATCGACCTCGATACCGTAATGCCGGGCTATTTTATCAGTGACGTAGGCGATATGTTCAGAACATACCTGTCACCAGTAACCGAAGAAGAAAAAGATATCGACAAGATACAGATCCGCCAGGATTATTTTGAAGCTATCGTAAAAGGCTACCTGCAGGAAATGCACGACGTCCTGACGACCGAAGAACGACAGGCATTCGTCTATGCCGGGGAATTCATGCTGTACATGCAGGCCCTCCGCTTCGTCACGGATTACCTCAATAACGACATTTATTACGGCAGGCGCTATGAGGACCACAATTTTGTCCGCGCACTCAACCAGGTGACCCTCCTCCAACGCTTTCAACAACAATCTTCCCTGCTGCAAACCATAGCCGCCAACATTTCAGCCGGTTTCTGACGCCGCCTCCCCTGTCCGCATCCTCACCTTCCCCCTACCTCCGGAATCCTTCCCCCTCCCCCCGGAATCCATCCCCCCCTTCTCACCTCCATCCCCCTGAACCCTTCCGCCTTTCTCTCCCCCTCCGGATTCTCCTCTCCTCGACCGCTTCCGACACCCCTTCCCCGCAGCCAAACTGCAGCGAAACCGCCCCAATCCTTCACGCAAACGATTGCGCGATTTTGATTGCAAACGATTGCGTGGCAATTGCTAAACCTGTAAATAAACTTAGCTTTATTACATCACGACGGTACCCCCTGTACCACCCATTGTTGAATAACTAAAAACTGCTTATGACCAAAAAAACGCCATTGTTGTTTTTGTTCCTGCTTGTATGCACATGCATCGCCTTCTCCCAGGGACAAACCATTACCGGAAAAATTTCCGACGAATCGACAAAAACGCCGGTAGCCGCAGCTACCATTACGATTAAAGGCACCCGAAAATCAGTTTCGTCCGATCCCGAAGGGAGGTTTACCCTCACCCTTCCGGCCGGCAAAGTAACCCTCGTCATCACTTCCATCGGGTTCGCCAGCAAAGAGATCACCGTCCAGGCAGGACAAGGTCCGCTGGATATCCTGCTCGGCACCGACTCCAAACAATTGGGTGAAGTCGTAGTGACCGCCCTCGGTATCGTCCGGCAAACCAAGACCCTTTCTTACGCCACCCAGACCGTACCTACCCAACAGCTCACGGAAGTCAGGCCTACCGACAACTTCCTCGATGGCTTGAACGGCAAGGTCGCCAACCTCGTGGTCACCCAGGGTTCCGGTGGCCTCGGCAGCGGCGCCACAGTCATCTTACGCGGCAATCGGGATCTGGGAGCCCCCAGCAACGCCCTGATCGTCGTCGACGGCGTACCCATCAATAATTCGACCTACAGCGCCGCCTCCAGCGACTTCGGTTCAATCCAAACCTCCGACGGCGCCTCTAACATCAACCCGGACGACATCGAGTCCCTGACGGTCCTGAAAGGACAAACAGCCGCAGCCCTCTATGGCAGTGCAGGTGGCAACGGAGCTATCATCATCACGACTAAAAAAGGCAAGAAAGGGCGCGTCGACGTAACGGTCAATTCAGGCATCGGTTTCGAAAAACCCTTTGCCCTGCCCCAATTCCAGAACAGCTACGGCCAGGGCAACACCGGCCTCATCGCCACCGACTCCTCCCAGAGCGGCGCCAGTTGGGGAGCGCTCATGCAGGGCCAGAGCTACATCGACTACCTCTACAACCCTAATACGTATAAACCTCAGAAAGATAACGTCAAGGATTTCTTCAACACCGGCTACAGCCTCAATAACTCCATCGGCGTGTCAGCCGGCGGCGATAAGACACAGAGCTACTTCTCCTACACTAACAACTACGCCAAAGGCATCATTAAGAATAATGACCTCAACCGGCATACGTTCAACTACCGGATCACCAACCAGATCAGCAACAAGTTCTCGACCGATGCCAAGGTCACCTATATCGCCCAGAATATCAACGGTAAACCCCGCACCGGCGAAGAGAATGCCCCCGTCCTCGACGATTACGAAATGCCCCGCAGCATCAGCAACTCGGAGGCTAAGAATTACCAGTCCTTTAATAATGTAGGAATAGCCGTTCCGACGAACTGGCCCTCTACCCTCAGTTCCATCTACCAGAACCCTTATTGGATGATCAACAATTCCTCCATCACCGAGGTCCGCGAACGCGTCATCGGCTTCGCCGCGCTGAAATACCAGATCACCCCCTGGTTCAGCCTCCGCGGCTCGGCCAACCTCGACCGGACAGCCGACGAGCTCACGCAAAAATACCAGCAGGGTACTCTCCTGTGGAACACCAACGCCGGCGGATCATTTTCCATCACCGATCTGACCAATACCAACAAATGGTTCGACCTGATCGCCGAAGGACATAATAATATCACCAAGGACCTCAAGATCGGCTACCATGCAGGTACCATCTACCAGGATGATCTCTATGATGAGAAGGTCGCCTCCACCAACGGCCTGAACGTCACGAACAAGTTCAGTCTCAACTTCGCCTCCAATCCGACGACCACCCAAACCGGCAATGAAGTCGTAACGGAATCCGTATTCGGCCAGGCTAACCTCTCCTGGCGCGATGCCATCTTCCTGGAAGTAACCGATAGGAACGATTGGAATTCTACGCTGCCCAGCCCCTATGATTATAATTATCCTTCGATCGGGATCTCAGCCGTACTGTCAGACTTGATACGCACCCTCCCCAAGCCGATTTCCTTCCTTAAGGTCAGCGCCAACGACGCCACAGTCGGTATTGGCGGGCAGCCCAACCTCCTGCAAAGTACGTTGAGCTACGACCAGGGTGCCGGCAATGGCAGTATCCAGCGCAGCCTCACCTATCCGATTCCCAACCTGCGACCCGAAAAGGTGAAGAGCTACGAATTCGGCCTGGAGGCGCGCTTCCTGCAGGACCGCGTCGGATTCACCGCTAACTATTATAAGAGCAACACGACCAACCAGCTCCTGCAGGTGAGCGTTCCCGTAGCCACCGGCTACTCCACTCAGTATATCAATGCCGGTAACATCGAGAACCATGGCCTGGAGATCACTATCAACGCGTCGCCCGTCAAGACCCGCGATTTCACCTGGGATCTCTCCGCCAACTTCTCGCTCAACCGCAATAAGATCCTCTCGCTGATCCCCCAGCTGACAACCGTCTATCTCGGCGGCGCGGACGATCGGTCAGCTCAGCCTGAGGCAACGGTCGGCGGCAGCTATGGCGACCTCTACGCCTACCAATGGCTCAAGAATACCAAAGGCCAGTATGAAGTGAATTCCAATGGCACTCCGCTGACCTCCTACACCACCGGCGGCAACCTGGGCTATATCGGCAACTATAATCCCCGCGAGCTCGTCGGGATGACCAATACCTTCCAGTACAAACGCTTCTCCTTCCGCTTCCTGATCGACGGCCGCATCGGCGGTGTCATCGTCTCGGGAACGGAAATGAACCTGGCCTTCAGCGGCATCACCAAAGGCACCCTGCCTTATCGCACCGGCGGCCTCAGCCTCGGTGGCTACGACGCAACCGGCGCTCCGGTATCGACGGCCATTACCGCTCAGCAGTTCTGGCAGACCGCCTCCGGCCAACGGTACGGTGTAGGTCAGTTCTTTACCTATGACGCCACCAATCTCCGGGTAAGGGAACTCTCCCTCGGTTATGATATCCCGCTGCACAATACATCAGTCATCAAATCCCTGCGTTTCTCCGCCGTCGCACGCAACCTGTTCTGGCTCTATCGCGGCAGTTCCACCCTGCCGATCCCGGGCATGAGCAAACGCAAGATGTGGATGGACCCCGATATGAGCAATGGCAACAGTCTGTTCCAGGGCGTAGAATATGGCGCACTGCCCTCCACCCGGACCCTGGGATTCAACCTGAAGGCTAATTTCTAATCCTGCAAAACGAAAAAATATATGAATATGAAACGAATAAATATAACATTGAACATCCGCTCGCTGACAGCCCTGCTGGGCAGCCTGGTCCTGTTCAGCCTGTCCTGTACCAAAAAATTCTCAACGATTAATACGGACAAGAATAGTATCGCCACCGTCACCCCGGCCGTCATACCCTTCCTGTTCTCCCACGCGGAAGATATCGCCACCATCAACCAGGCCAATTACCAGATCGCGGAGAACCTCTTCGCCGACCAGTATGCCCAATATTTCGCCTGCGAAGCGACCTACTTCGGTTCCGATCGCCTGGTCATTAACCAGGCCTGGGTAGGTGCCAACTTCAACCCCTACTATACAGACGTGCTGCCGCAGTTACAGACCATCTTCGCCAACACCGACTCCCTGTCGGCCGAACATGCCATGGCCGAAGTCGTCTGGGTGCTGGCCTTCATGAAAGCTACCGACTACTGGGGCCCAATCCCCTATTTCAAGGCCGGCATCGTCGCCGATTCTGTCCCCTATGACCCGCAGGATAAGATCTACGCCGATTTCTTTAGCCGCCTCGATGGGGCCATCGCTGTCCTGACACCCCTGGCCGGCACCAATGCCTATGGCACTTATGACCTGATTTACCAGGGCGACGTCTCCCACTGGATCAAATTCGCCAATACCCTGCGCCTTCGCCTGGCCCTCCGGGTCTCCAACGTAGATCCCACCACTGCACAGACCGAGGCCGAAGCTTCCGTCGCCGCCGGTGTCATGACGACCAGCCCGGGTGACGATGGCCTCATCGAAAGATCCTCCGTGGGCGGCGACATCAATGGGCTTTCCACGATGTCGGACTGGAACGAATTCCGGATGAGCGCCACCATGGCCTCCGTACTAAAAGGCTACCAGGACCCCCGCATTAACCAATACTTCCTCCCTACCTTTAATAGCGGTGACCCGACCTTCGGTGTCTTCGCCAACTATACCGGCATCCGCAACGGTCTGACCGTTGCCGAACAGACCATACCGCAGAATCTGGCCGTTGCTAACTCACACCAGGGACAACGCTGGTCCTCTACCAATGTCACCGTCGGCGGAACAGTCGTCGGCGAGGCATCCTACACCAACACGCCCCAGAACGTCATCGAAACGGCCGAAGCCTACTTCCTCCGTGCAGAAGGCGCGCTCAAAGGCTGGAACATGGGCGCATCGGCCCAGTCGCTCTACCAGGCCGGCATCACCAATTCGTTTGCGCAATGGGGTGTCAGCGCCGCCGCCGCCGCCACCTACATCGCCAGTACCGCTACCCCCATCGCCCCGGGCGCCTACACCGAAGACGGCACCGACACCGCCGTATCGAACGTGCCCGTTGCATGGAGTGCCGACCCGACCATGGAGCTCAGGCAGATCATGACCCAGAAATGGCTGGCGTTATACCCCGATGGCATCGAGGCCTGGGCCGATTACCGCCGCAGCCACGTGCTGCCGCTCTATGCGGTCATCCATTCGGATAATCCGCTCATTACCAATACCTCCACCCAGTACCTGCGCAGGATACCCTTCCTGTTGAGCGAAAGACAGACCAACGGTGGCGCCGTCGCTGCCGCCGTCTCCCTGCTCGGCAACGGCTATCCCGACAACGAAATGACGCCGCTCTGGTGGGACACGAACCCATACCAACCCTAATAAAAACCCTTACCTTGATGATCCCATCCCTATCCGCAGTGGGGATGGGATCATCCATTTTAAATACTTCGCCATGCAGCATCGTCAACACATATTTTTAATCCTCCTCGCCGCCCTCTTCCTCGCGCCCGCCTGCCACACCCGCGACACCGATTCCCAACTCTTTACCCGCCTCGACAAAGACGCAACCGGCATCAATTTCCAAAACACCCTCTTCGATGGCGAAGCCCTCAACGTACTCAACTATATTTATTTCTACAACGGCGGCGGCGTAGCCATCGGCGATATCAACAACGATGGCCTGCCCGATATCCTCTTTACCGGCAACATGGTGCACAACCGCCTCTTCCTGAATAAAGGCAACTTCACCTTCGAAGACATTACCGACAAAAGCGGCATCGCCAACCAGCAGGGCTGGTGCACCGGAGCAACCATGGTAGATATCAACGGTGACGGCAAAATGGATATCTATATCTGCCGCTCGGCGGACGCCAATCCCGCCATGCGCAAAAATCTGCTGTACATCAATAACGGCGACCTCACCTTCACCGAAAAAGCCGCGGAATACGGGCTGGCAGATGCAGGCTTTTCCACGCAGGCCGAGTTCTTCGACTATGACAAGGACGGCGACCTGGACCTCTTCCTCATCAACCACTCACTGCATCAGTATACTACCGGCGCTATCGAAAATCCCGGCTGGCGAAAAGAAAGCCGTCCTGCCTTTGAATGCAAACTCTACCGCTGCGACTGGAATGACTCCCTCCATCACCCCGTCTATACCGACGTCTCCGCCCAGGCCGGCATCCATTCCGACGTGCTGACCTTCGGCCTCGGACTGGCCATCTCCGACCTCAACAACGACGGCTGGCCCGACATCTATGTCTCCAACGACTTCAACGAACCCGATTACCTTTTCATCAATAACGGTCCATCCGCACCCGCCAAACCCGGCGCACCTGCCGGCGAAGTCACCTTCACCGAACGGCTCAGCGCCTGCATGGACCAAACCTCCCTTTATTCCATGGGCAACGACGCCGCCGACTTCAACAACGACGGCCTCATCGACCTCATGACCCTCGACATGCTGCCGGAAGACAACCAC
>PMUF01000527.1 GCA_003167015.1 Chitinophagaceae bacterium
CTTCAGCGTTGAAGAGAAATCTCGCCGCCCAGGACGCCACATGAGTTATTCGGTCCTGATAAATCACCGAGTCGCTGTCAGGCGCTAGCGCGCGTCGCAATGTCAGGTTAGGGTCAAGTTCGCGATTTTGATCGAAGTAAACGGTTTTTAACGAGTCAGCCTTTCGTACCGTGCCGGCCGTGGGTTCTATCTCGCCGCGCAGCAGGCGGAGCAGCGTCGTCTTGCCGCTGCCGTTAGGACCAAGTACGCCGAAGACGGACCCGGCAGGTACTTCGAAGGATACCTGGTTAAGGGCCCTGATCTTGCCGTAAAATTTCGTAATGGATTGAATGGATAAGATGCTGCTCATATGGTTATCCGGTTTGCTGGTGTTTCTGATGATAAAAAGAAGAGAACTCACCCAGGATCGACAACGACCGCTGGTCGAATGTCAGCCTGGATAACCTCAACCCGGCCAGATCGCTGGTCAGTACCTTCCTGGTGAAGGGGTTCAGTGTACCCCCTGGCCCGCCTGCCGTAGCGGCAGGGTCGTACTGATACTGCGGATCACACAAGGTTCCCCGCGGATACATGATGCCCGGCTGGCCCTTCCCCCGGATATCCAGGTCTTTGGGATGGTCCAGTCCCAGCGTATGCCCATATTCGTGAGCGGCTGTTGTGGAATGATTCAACAGGTTACCCAATTTGAAGTAACCGGTATTGCAACCCAATCCGTCGACGGAGGAAATATCATGCTGGGAATATTCCTCGATACGGAAAAAATTCAGTCGCGGATCGGTATTATGCCAGACGGCGGCAGGCTGAAGATCGGGTTGGTAGAGCCCTTCGATCTCGAATCGTATGGTATACCAATCCCCGCGGATCCTCACGGAACCCTTCGGTTCATTCCAGGCGGCTTCGATATCCGCGGCAATCTGTAGCGCAAGGGTACTGTCCGCGGCGCCTCCATAGAAATATAATATCGAACGGATGATCAACTGGTGAGATGTGATATGCAATTCGGCTTCGCCCATAGTGAGTCAATATGCTAATGCAGGAATTCAGCTAATTTTTTTTCCAGGTCGTCTCCCCTCAGCCCCTTGGCTACGATAACCCCATTCTTGTCCAGCAGGAAGTTCATGGGTATGCCCTCAACGCCATACAAAACAGCAGCGCTATTCTTCCATCCCTTCAGGTCCGACACTTCCGTCCAGGGCAGACCGTCTTTTCTGATCGCTTCCAGCCACGGACTCTTTTCATCGTCCAGCGAGACCCCCAGCACCGTAAACCCTTTCGGATGGTATGCCCGATAGCTCTTCAGCACATTCGGGTTTTCCGCCCGGCAGGGACCGCACCAGCTGGCCCAGAAATCTACCAGCACATATTGACCTTTCAGCGATGAGAGGGAGACAGGCCTGCCTTTCGTATCGGCTTGCGTGAAGATAGGGGCAGGACGCCCGACCCCCGTCAGCAAAGCAGCATCCAATACTTTTTTTAGTTCTGTTCCTAAATGGGAAGATTGTATCTCCGGTATGAAACCGGTATAAAGGACCTGCAGCTCTTGCGCATCAGGATTATAGCTGAAGTAATTCAGCACTTCAAAGACCGCTACATAGGAAGAAGGATGGGCCGTCGCGTAGTCCTTTGCCAGCTGCTTTTGCCGGTTATCCATTACAGTCGCTGCAGCTGAAAGGCTGTCGGTCTTTAGCTTATCTTTTGCCGCTGTCGCCAGCTCATTGGCGTGACCCCATGCTTGCCAGTCTACCGCCGCGTCCGCCTTTTTGGAGAATTGAAGATATTCCTCCTGGATCGGCGCCCCGCTGGGCACGAGTGCAGCTATCGAATCTTTCGTCCCCGTCAGTCCAAGATTTCCGGGTTGTAAAAAAAAGGCCAGGCTGTAAATATTATCCCGGTTCAGCTTTTTGAACACCAGGTGGCAAAACTGCGGTTCAGTGACTGACCCTGCAAAATCGAATTGGCCGTGACTGATGACAGTCGAATCGATCGGCCCGTCACCCGGATGATAGAGAAAGACCCAGCCCGTGTCGAGGCCGGCTACCTGACCATGCAGGGTATAAGATGTATCTGCCCCCGCAACCTTTAGCCCCGCCTTCTCCCTCCCGTGTGCCGGCCGGCCGATTACCGCCAGGGCAAGCACTGCGCCGCCAATGAATGATAAATAATTCATTTTACTAAATTATGCATTTTCATTCATCCCGGCTGCTCCTTTCATCCGTTTCCTCCGGCAGATCATCCCATTATTTAGAAGCCGGTGATCAATTCCTGATCGGCTTTCCCCCTTTCAATACACTCTGTATTCTTTCCAGCGTCTTTTTTTCTCCGCAAAGGCTCAAAAATGCCTCCCTTTCCAGGTCCAGGATGTATTGTTCGCTCACCAGCGTGGGCTCGCTCAAATCACCTCCGCACATGACGAAGGCCAGCTTTTTGGCTACCACTACATCATGATCGGTGGCATACTGCCCCCGCCACATGGAATGGATGCCCGCATACAAAGCGCCCAGGGCCGAACGCCCCAGCACCTTCACGTCCTTCCGGGGCACCGGCATCGTATAGCCGTCGTCGTATAATTCGATGACCGCCGTTTTAGCCTCGGCGATCCGGCGACCCTGGTTGATACTGACGATATCCCGCCCCTTTTTCAGAATGCCCAGGTTGAATGCTTCATAGGCCGAAGTGGATACTTTCGCCGTTGCAATCGTGAAAAACCTGTCCTTCAACGTGATCGTTTCCGGCTCATCCTCATGCATCTCATCGGCAGCCCGGAGAGTGAACTCCTTCGTTCCACCGCCGCCCGGGATCAGCCCTACGCCCAGCTCTACCAGCCCGATATACGACTCCGCTGCTGGCACGACACGGTCGGCATGCAGGCTCAGTTCGCATGCCCCGCCCAGCGTCAGTCCATGAGGGGCCACGACCACCGGCACGGCCGAATAGCGGGCACGCATCATAGTGGCCTGGAACTGCCGTACCGCCATATCCAGCTCATCATAGTCCTGTTCGATGGCCAGCATGAAGATCAGCCCTACATTGGCCCCTGCGCTGAAATTCCCCCCGTCACCCGCGATGACAAGACCCTTGTATTTCTCTTCCGCTATGCCTATGCCCCGCTGAATGCCTTCCAGCACTTCCCCACCGATCGTTCCCAACTTGGTGTTCCATTCGAGGCCCAGTACCTCGTTGCCCAGGTGATACAGGTGACAGGCGCTGTTGCTCCACACCGTCTGACCCGCGAAATTCTTCATCACCAGGAAAGCTTCTCCGCCTGGCAGCGGTTTATAGCCCCGGCTCGCTACATCGTAATATAACCGCTTGCCATTCTCGATTTTATAGAAAGTCTTTATCCCGGCAGCCAGCATCTCCTCCACCCAGGGAGCTACCCCATAACCGGCTTCCTTCATCTTCGGAATGGTTGCCGCCACACCCAGTACATCCCAGCTCTCGAAGGCGCCGATCTCCCAGCCAAAGCCTGCCATCATCGCATCATCCACCCGGTACAG
>PMUF01000445.1 GCA_003167015.1 Chitinophagaceae bacterium
ATGACCTTCACCAGCCACCGGATCAGCCAGGTGCCCGCTACCAATACCAGCAGAATGCGAAACACCGGGTAGGTCTGCCATACCACACCGGCAGAGATGCCCGCATCGGTCAGGTAATTCAGCACACTGGCATTCAGCCGTTGCGAAAGATAGGCGTAGTGCGCAAAATCCACGCAATAAAAGATCACCAGGATAAGCCCCGCCAGGCCGCCGAGAAAGAACAGCAACCTCCTGCCCCCCTCACGGCGAAAAGGATCCAGGAAGGCAAAGCTGCCGGTGATGAGCAGTACCGCCGAGAAAATTCCCGCATAACGGACATCATACCGAAGGCCCAGCAGAAAAGCAGGCAGCAGTGATAGGAAAGAATGTCCCTGTGCAGAAAATGAAATAAAGAGCGCCAGTCGTAACAAGCTCATGATCAATAAAAAAATAATGCCAATTGAAAAAACCAAACGGACCGTTTTTGGTATATTTGGTAAATTTGTCGCCGATCTGTTTATCATTGCCTTTTCATTTGTTGTTGCCGGGAATCCGCTATAAGAAAAATTGGCGCATTCCCGGCAACAGGCCAATTATCTGTCCTTCGGACAAGCCGCCTGGTGGCGGCTTTAGGGGCATAAAAATAGATCAATTATATTGAAACCATGATTTTACTCGATGCCGGTGCTCATCCGGGACTTTTGCACAAGATCTTACAGGGCGACTACTGGCTCTTTTCCCGCATCAACCAGGATTGGACCTGCTCCTTCCTCGACACAGTTTTCATTTTTATGCGGGAGGCGGAATTGTGGGTTCCTTTTTATCTCTTCCTGCTGATATTCATCACCTTGAATTTCGGCAAGAAGGGCTGGCTATGGTCACTCTATCTCATCATGACGGCCATCGTCAGCGACCTCATCAGCAGCCACCTGATCAAGGACCACCTGGTCTTTCGCCTCCGCCCCTGCAATAATGCACTATGGGCAGATTCGATGCGCTTCCTTGCCAATTACTGCCCCGAATCCAGCAGCTTTACATCATCCCATGCCTGTAATCACTTTGCCATGGCCGTTTTTATCTTCAATACCTTGCGGCATACAACTCCCTGGTGGGCCCTCGTGCTGGCCTGGGCATTCCTTATCTCTTATGCCCAGGTCTATGTCGGCGTCCACTATCCGCTGGACGTGTTCTGCGGCGGAGTACTGGGATCGCTGATCGGTTGGACCGTCAGCCGCGTATTCCGGCTACAGGCCGGAACGCTCCATTTATCCACCAACCATCCAGCCCATGCTTGAAATGATCATTCTTTTTTTCCTGATCGTTCTGAACGGAATGTTCGTCATGGCCGAGATTGCCCTCGTGTCGGCCCGAAAAAGCCGCCTGGAGAACCTGGCCGACAATGGTGATGAAAAAGCCCGCTCGGCCCTGAAGCTTGCGGAAAATCCTGAGCTCTTCCTTTCCACCGCACAGATCGGCATCACCCTCATCGCCATCCTGACCGGTTTCTATTCGGGTGAAAAATTCAGGGGCGATCTGCAACCCTACCTGGAAAAAATACCCTTCCTGCGCCCCTACGCCGAAAATATCTCCACGGCGCTTATCCTCGTCATGGTCACCCTGCTGTCCATCATTTTCGGCGAGTTGATCCCCAAACGCATCGGTTTGCTCCGGGCCGAACAGATCGCCCGCCTCGTCGCCCGGCCTGTCCGAACCCTTTCCCTGATCACTTATCCGATCGTCTGGCTGCTGAACAACACCAGCAACCTCTTCTTCAAATTCTTTCCCATCACGCCATCCACCGACGGCGCCGTCACGGAAGACGAGATCAAGGCCATCATCAACGAAGGCACCGAACAAGGCACTATCGAAGAGGCGGAACAGGAGATCATCGAACGGGTCTTTCACCTCGGTGACCGTAATATCACTTCCCTCATGACCCACCGCAGCGATATCATCTGGTTCGACCTGCATGAGAACGAAGAGACGATGAAGGAAAAGATCATCAAAGAACCTCATTCCGTCTATCCTATCTGCGACGGCGAGATCGACAATATTAAGGGAATGGTCACCATCAAGGACCTCTATGTCACCGACGACAGCGTACTCTTCAAAGATATCATGACCCCGGCGCTCTTCGTCCCCGAAAACAATACGGCCTACATGGTGCTGGAGAAGTTCAAACAGTCCAAGATCCACTGCTGCTTTATCGTAGACGAATACGGTAGCTTGCTCGGACTGATCACGCTCAATGACATCCTGGAAGCCATCGTCGGCGAAATCACCCAGCCCGATGTCCCGGACTATGAGATCCAACAGCGCGAAGACGGCAGCTACCTCGTCGATGGCCAGATCCCCTTCTACGATTTCCTCTCGCATTTCCACAAGACTGAATGGATGAATGAAGGCGACCATGAGTTCGATACCCTCGCCGGATTTATACTCAATCAGCTGGAACATATTCCGGCCACCGGCGAACGGCTCGAATGGCGGGGTTTTACCTTCGAAATCATCGACATGGACGCCCAACGCATTGACAAAGTATTAGTCTCCCTGTCGGAAGACATGCAAAAAGAATTGAAAGAAAAGGAAGAAGACTAATCGCGCTCACGCGTCCTCTCCCTAAAACTGAAAACTGGCATTCGCATCCGGATAATCCAGCCGCAGGCTTTTCCGCTGCCCGCCCACCGTCACATGCATGATATTGATTTGCTGATTGAACCCGTCATATAACAGGTCATTCCCGACATCGATCCGCTTGACCGCCTGTATATCATTGACCTGGAAATAGCTCCACGTACCATCCTCCTCATTCTCACTGCCGACAAAATGCAGTTGTACAGGCTTCCCATCCACTTTCAACCGAAGATGCCGGCCCACATAATCCGCTATCAGCTTGTCCGACGCCGCTTTATCCTTGGCCGCAGAGAGATCTACCCTGCTGCCGGCTACCTTTTCCAGAACGGTCTCGAAATCATTCGTAAAAACTTTACAGCTGACCTCCAGTATCTTATCTTTAGCATTGTGGTTGATCTCCGTTACCGCAATATACAGGGGATGCGGCCTTGCCGACAACAGCAACAGGCTCAGAATCGCGCCGGATACCAGCATCAATCTCCCTCCGCTCAACCACTTAAATAGAGATGCAGCCATTTAAAAAGTAAATTTTTGTACTACAAAAGTCTGGATAATTTTACAATATCCTGTTAATATGCAAGATTTTAAACTGTATTTCGGCATAGGCATCGACCACATCCTGAACTGGGAAGCCCTCGATCATATCCTCTTTGTCTCCGCCCTTTGCTTGCGTTATCTGGTAAAGGACTGGAAAAAAGTCGTGGTCCTGGTCACCGCCTTTACCATCGGTCACTCCATTACCCTGGTCCTCAGCGCCCTGGGACTGGTACATTTCGCTACCCGCTGGATCGAATTCCTCATCCCCGTGACGATCATCGCTACCGCCCTTAACAATCTCGCCCAACGAAAATCACAGGTGGAACACCCTTCCCGGTTGCCGGTCATCTATTTCTTCGCCCTCTTCTTCGGCCTTATCCATGGATTAGCTTTCGCCAATACCCTGATCAGCCTCATAGGCAGGGATGGGATCGTCGTTCCGCTGCTGGCCTTCAACCTGGGCATCGAAGCCGCCCAGTTGCTGGTGGTCGCTGTCATCCTGGCAATTTCCTTTATTTTCGTACAGCTGATCAGGCTGAAAAGAGTATGGTGGGTGTGGGGCGTTTCCGCACTCGTGCTGGTTGCCTCGCTGAGAATGGCTGTCCAACGCTGGCCTTAATATCTTGATATATATAAAACAAAACAACACATGAAGAAGCTACTGCTTATTATCTTGAGTTCCTGTTTCGTCGGATTACTATCGGCACAGGATATTCAAAATAATCCAACGTCCAACCACGGCAACAAATTCGAGGCGCTGGGAACCATCCTCCCGAGCCCGAATGAATACCGCACCGCCAGCGGCGCACCGGGCCCCAAATACTGGCAGCAACGTTGCGATTACGACATCACCTGCAACCTCGACGAAGACAAGTTGCTGCTCACCGGCTCGGAAACCATCACCTATTTCAACAATTCCCCCAACGAATTGACCTACCTCTGGATGCAG
>PMUF01000621.1 GCA_003167015.1 Chitinophagaceae bacterium
CGCCAATGGTACACAAGTACCTGGCAGGAATTTACCATTGACAATACTAGACCCTCCTGCTCGCTTGCTATCCTCGACTTCCGTAAAGGATGGCATCCCATATTCAATGGGACATACCTTGTCGCCCTTATGGCATTTAGGGCACAGGATACGCCCGGCGTGATCACATCTTCTCTCCGCAGGTATCAGCAAAACAGTATCCAGACAGGAGCTATCGGTTAATTGTAAAGACCCGATTAAAAGAGTCCCAACCCCTATCCCAGTGCAAAAAATATCGAACGGATTTTTATTACTTTCGATTTTATCGCAAGAGAAATCCCCTATGTCGTCCGACCGCCCTGTCCATACGGCATGCCCTCTCCTTTTAATGGTCACATCGAGATGGTTTACAAAGACTGAAGAATCTGCCGGGTTTTTTCGAATATGGCAAATTATCCTAGCGGAATAACTCGGACGGATAAAATTGGGTAGAGCAATCAGTATCACTAATAAAAAAGAGTATTGATAGTTATGCATATTACCTTTTTCTACTGCACCGACGCTATTTTA
Organism: Chitinophagaceae bacterium; assembly: GCA_003167015.1. Classification (GTDB taxonomy): domain Bacteria; phylum Bacteroidota; class Bacteroidia; order Chitinophagales; family Chitinophagaceae; genus Puia. The sequence continues at coordinate 550 of PMUF01000621.1, forward strand.
CCTATCGAACAGTCCGGTTATTTTCTGTCAGAGAATTGGTATAAATTTACGGCCATGTTTGTATTACAAGTGTGGCCTGTCTCTCCGTAGGGCAACCAGAAAGTAGCAAATCTCCAATTGCAGGTAACTAAAATGATTGCGAAAAGAGTTCCGGAGTATCCTTTGCATCTTACGGGCAATCGTTTAAAGGACTCAATTTGTTCTTCATTTTATTTTGGCAATATGACAATGTTTTCAATATTTTTAATTGGCAATTTTATTACTACCTTTTTGTTATATATTTCCGAGAATGCAGTATAAATCAAAGCACGATGCCTCTTCTTAACAAACGCGATGTTTTGGGGTTTGATTACATAAGCACGCATAGTAATGTAAAGAATTAATGAATTAGGCTCATTAGTGTTGATTTTGAAATCTTGAGAAATTGCACTTTTAAAATATTGGCCACTGATGAATTTTATATCGCCATTAGTTTCATTTAAAGCAAGTAGATAGATATCGGTACTAATTGGTCCTATCGATCCTCTTGCTATATTTCCGGAGTCTGCTAAAAATGTAAATCCATTGGTCAAAATCTCATACAACTGAAAGCGTTCGTTTGGATATACAAGATTTATTTTTTTAATTTTCATTTCCATCTTAAAGCCGTAATCTGCCATGAAATAATTATAGAAAAAATCACTGTTGCTCCAAAAGTACTTATCGACATCTATGTGATTGAAAGCAAAAGAGCAATACCGTATGTTGAATGCTGCTATATTTTTATACACTTGATTAGATAAATAACTATTCACATCTTGAACTGGCTCCTGGCAGAGCGCCCATGCATAAAAAAGTACTGCCAATAAAAAAACAAAGATATTCTTTCCCATAATTTAATCATCGTTGTTCGTATCTTCTTTTTTCTTCTCTTTTAAAAGACGGAGTTTTTTTATTCAATTAGATTTATGGATTGTGTTCCTTTAGTTAGCCTTTGGAAATTATTGACCCTAAATCTTGATAAGGTTGTGTACGGCGAGCTCATTTCGAACAGGCTTTATTCTTTATAGCGCAAGGACGACAAAGGAAAGATTGTGGAAAAAATAGACACAGTTAGAATAAGAAGCTGGTACAAAATAAAAGAACTAGGTTGGAATTTACAAGGTTGTTTCTATCTTTTTTTAATAAAGCATGGTTCCGCAACGCTAATCTTCGTTGTAGTGGTTTTTTTCACTCCACAACTCTTTTCAGAATCGCATTTTTCTCCAAGGAATCGATTTTCATTATTCCGCCTCCGATAATCTGAATTTGCACTTCTTTTCCGGCCGAAAGCGGGACAAGAGCCTCCATGAGCATGTCTTCGCCTGGTAACCGGGGAAAGGACAAAAGGATGGTATGGGCATTTAAATTAGTCCAGGTACCATCATAAACACCACCAAAGCAACCAACTTGTCGAGTATAAGTAAAAGATCTGTCATTATGTAGTTCAAGAGTGTAATGACAAAAATGTTCTGAATATTCCCACTTTCCTGCGAAGCCTAAATCCAAAGATGTGACCTTACAGGAAACCAAGAATAGCACGACAACTAAATAGAATCTGTTTTTCATAGTTAATGTTTGTAGATTAAAAATGGGCTTTGCATGGGCGTCCAGGTAGCGGGCAAGGCTGATAAAGCTGACGATAGGTCGGGGTAGGCAGCGATCACCTGATCCCGTGTGGAGTGAATATTTACAGAACTGATACCGATATTGGCGCTTCCTCCGGGTGCATATGCTTTTGAGCCATTAGGTTCAATAAGCCCCTGTATCCATTGAGGTGTTATTGTCTGAAAAGAATTCGCGACCGACGACGAAGTCAACCCCGATATATCTTTTGGCGAATAGGCGTATTCCGCTTTGTATGCGGCCACTTCGTCATAAACGTCATCGAAGAGTGAAGCTCCTTTGTCTGAACTAAATGCTATATCTCCGGATTCAAACTGACCGCCATGCGTAGTTTCGTGCACGAAATTGGCGGTATTGGCCACATGGAAAATAACTTCCCCCTTTTTAGTGTCATAAACGGTGCCACCCTCAGGTCCGGTAACCGGGGCCAGAGCATACTCTTGAGTGCTATTTTCGAGCAAATTCAAATTTTGCATTGTTCCCTGAAGGCTTTCTATACGCTGACCCATGTCACCAACAGCAGCAGCCGTCCGGGCATCACTCCAGCCGGCATCTTTTGCCTCAGCTTTTATTTGATCCATCAATGTTGTCAATTGATCCAATTCATCCTGGACCTCTTTTTTTCTATCGTTCCATTCGTCAAGGCTGTTCTTGTCAATATACATTCCGTTAGGGTCCATAAAATAGGTCGGATTGTCCACAGCATAAGCATAAGGGCTGAAATTACTGTAATTCGCAGCTTTAGGATCGACACTATGCCATTGCCCCAGCTGCGGATCATAATCTCTCGCCCCATAGTCATACTCTTCCAAACCAGTCCCATCTGAGAACTCCTGATTCTGCATTTCTTTGCTATTATAACGATATTTGTTTTGAGGGTATTGCGTCTTAAGGGCCATGTCCGAAATGCCTGCCATTGTCAAACCAAAAGGATATGGATGCTGTTCTTCCAGCAAGGGTCCGTTAAAATGCTCAACCGAGAGATTGTCGAAGAACACAGGCCAATTCGGCGTTTCGTTACTCACCCAAATATATAAAAACCCACTATGATTTAGCTTAATGGACGTCGCTAATGTATTAAGAATATTCGGCTGGCCGATGTATATAGCCCCGCTCTGATTGTTTCCACTTACATAATTTAGTTGATTATCAATGAGAAGCCAATTAAGATAAGCCTTTGGGGCGACGGTCGTATTGGTGTCCCTGGAAGAAAGGAAGGTCCCGGCAGCGGAATAAACAGGGCCCGTCGACGGGTTCGTCATCATGGCCGTCGTCTCACGCCCGCCGGTCAGGCCGAATAGCCCCATGGCCAGCGAGGGAAGTAAGCTGGTCAACGAACTGTTTGGCGTACTGACGGTGCCGCCGGAGGCATAATATCCATAGCATCCCAGTGAGATCGAGTCACCGCTCATCACCTTCAGCAAGATCGCCGGACCGATCTCATGCCCTGCACCATCGACCATCGCGACGGAATCATTAGGCGTAGGGCCCTTGGGCTCCGTGGGAAACCCTCCATGCGGTACCGAGGACGCGGCATAACTGGTGGAATCGATATTATAAAAAAGGGCATTCTCCGTGGCCCTGTATTGCGGCTCCATGGTTGCCATATACTCTGTCGTATCGCGCTCCTGCGTCAACAATATCCGCGTATTGCCCAGATGATCCCGCTCCATGAAATCATATTCCCAACCATAGGCGGTATCTCCCGCGAGGTGAAGGTGAAAGGCCCAGCGTGTTCGGCCTTCCTCATGCCCGAGCAATTGCAGGGTATCCGTACCGGCGGAAAGATTGCTTATAGGCGTCCGGCGCTGGAATTGAAGGCCGGCGATCATATAAGTGGTGGTCGTTGCCAGGCTGGACATGCTGTCGATGACCTGCTTTTGCAACTTATTGCCGGCAGCATCGTAGGTATAGAAGATGTTGCCCTTACCCTTCATATGCACCTGCTGAGGCAGATTGAGATAATTGTAATAGATCGAATCGATGCCCTTATTGTTGTCGATCGTCAGGTTACCGTTGCCGTCATACCGGTAATCAGAATCCGCTTTGGTGCCTTTGTAATGGAAATCTCCCAGCATGCTGGCCGTATCATTGTCTCCGTCGTTCACCTGGGTCAGCTTATTGCTGGCATTGCCCCATTCGTACCGATAGGTCAGCGAGTCAATCAAACCGGTGGGATTACCTACCCTAAAGCCTTTTTGCAGCAACGTGAGGATATTCCCATTGGCGTCATAGGTCAGCCCGCTCACTGAATAGTCCATGGTGGCGGTACCCCAGCTGCTGCCGGTATGGTTGTCCAGGTACGCTGCTCCCTGTAACCGGTTAGCGGCATCGTAAGTAAAATCATATTTGCGGTCTACGCCGTCGCCCGCACTTTTCCACATCAGCCCCGCGATATTGCCGTTATAGGTAGGATTGGCATAGGTCGTGCCTGAGATACTGGCCGCCTTGTCATAACCCAGTTCAAGCCCGAAATAATGCTGGGTGGTACCACCAATGAAGTTGCGATTGATGCCAAGCACCCAGGCACGGATATTATAGTCATAGACCAGGCTGTCGAGCGGATTGCCTGATACGGGATCTTTACCAAGGAACTTTTCCCGTAGCTGCCCAACCGCATCATAGGTCATGCTGTCGATCAACTGATCATTTGCGGCCGCGTCGATATTTTTGTAGACGGCACTTTCCCGCTGTTCGGCGTCATAGGTAATCCGGGTCATCACATCATGTGCATCCTGACTGACTGCCGTCCTGTCGTGCTCCACAAAGACTCGCAGGGGCCTACCGCTAAAACTGTACTGGGTGGTCTGCTGGTCGATCTCCCCTTTGTAGTTGACCTGCCGGGTCTGGATCGGCCGGTGAAAATTGTCATAGAAGGAGACGGCATATACGTACTGGCTGGTGGTACCCAGCACCCGCGTCATGGTTCCCGTCACAAGTCNNGTAGACGGCCGTTACCGGCTGAGCGTAGTCGGGGGATGTGTTGTAGCTGGTACTGAATTCGGATGAAATGGGCAGCACGAAAATAGTCCCCAGCCCGCTCGCGCTCGCCCAATTGTAATTGTCGTAATACGTTACTGTCAGAATATCCGGCGTAGTGCCTGAAGGCAAAGGGTTATCTGTTACCTGCACCGACCCGCTGGATTGCATCATTGATCCGCCGCTTTCAATGGTGGCGCTGAACTCCGTCCCGGAGGTGACGGTAAAACCAGTGTCGAGGTTGACAACACTGGACGCATACCAGTCCCCCGTTTTCGTCGTCGAAAAAGTAAGACTCGACGGCACTGAGGTAGTGTCCGATTGACCACTCACCGTGACGCCGCTGGTACCGTAGCTACCCGTTTGCCCGGTCACCAGTGACTGCAGCTGGCTCCAGGTGCCGCTATAAGAAATGAATGCTGTCATCACCGGCCGATCGATGGCGTCATACAGGGTACATAACCATTTACCTTGAGCGCGGAGATTGCTGTCCTGCGTCATGACCGGCAGATCCCGGCTGTCGTATACCGAGTAGACAACAGCCGCACCAGGGACCTGCTTAAGGATCATCCTTGCCCGGCCATCGTATTCATAACGAAAGCATTGTTGAGCCAGCAGGGTAGCCGTAAATACCCAGCCGCCGGAAACCAGGCCGGCAACACCAGATGGTTGAATGATCGCCCGCAGCCGGCTCTTGTAGTCGTAGACATAGTAAGTGCACAGCCAACCGCTGGACCCGGCACCCGACGCATTATCGGCCGTAGCCGTCAACTGCACCTTTTTCAAAATGATCCTGTTCTGTTTATCGGCGAACTGGACGACCTGTTTGCCATTTTCATCCGTCGTGATTGTTTTCAGTAGATCTCCTGCGATATAATATCCTGCTGACGTATAGGTGCCGAAAAGTCCCAGCGTAGTATCCCGCACATGGATGATCTCGACGCTATCGGTGGCGGTATTGACATCATAGCCATAGGTAATGCCCTTGCCGTTGTGCACCCAGCTGTTTCCTGCGGCATAGGTCCTGATAGGCCGGTTAAGGGGAGAGGGCTCAAATTCTGTCTTGCCATAGTAATACGTTTCACCCTGACCAAGCACAGGACTGGCGGTGTTGGCGTCGCTGTAAAAATAACTCTGCTGTTGGAAAGGATTGGTTTTTAGCAGTCCATCGCTGATCGAGGTATTGCCACCCGTATTGTTGGCCGCAAAAGGAAGATAGACCCGCGGCACACGGTCATTGAAGTCATAGGCTACTGAAGTAACGAGATCCACGGCAGATCCTCCTGTGGGCAACGATCCCTGCTTCACCACCGTTTGGATAGGTTTGCCCAGTCCGTCGAAATATTGAGTGGTCATCCGAAAGTTTTGTACTGCAACTCCCGTTGTGATATCCGCATCGGTGGTATCCGCCTCGACGGCCGACCAGCTGCGGATATAATTGTAGAGGGTACTGCTGTATGCTGCTGGGGTAACAACACTGTTATCCTGCGAGTAGCCGGTATAAAAACAAGTCATCAGCAGACCGATCAACACCCAACGGGAAAACGGGTACTTCATGGTTGACTGGATTTAGGTGAAGGGGATGTGGCCCGGGTTTGCCGTTCCTGCTGCCTGAAGAGCGAATCTTTGTACACCTGAAATGGCCGTTGACCCATGATCATGAAATAAAGGGAGTCTTTCATACGGGTAACCCGGTTTATCATTACCGGAAAAGAATCCGTTTTCCAATACCGGGTAAACACTTGCCTTTTGGCGTTATATGCCTGAATCCAGGCCTGATGCAAAGAATCAGTCTGTCCAGGCGACAGCTGAAATTGCTGTTGGAGCCCCGCGGCTTCACTGGCGGCCAGCGAATCCACCCACTGAGATTGTGGAGTAGTCGGGCTTTGAGCGGAAGCACTCCAGGTCGTAGAAAAGGCCAATATCAATAAAAGGGTTCTGTGCAGCATATAAAAAGTATTAAGGGGTCGCGGTATTGTAATAGTTGTAATTGAATTTTTGCAGGATATTATTGTTTTGATCCCTGATCCGCAAGAGCCTGCCAAACGAATCATACTCGTAATAACTGATCATGCCGGCAGGATCAGTTTGGGAAGTAAGCCCCAGGCCCGGACTATACGTATAAGTAGTCACCTGCAGGCCAGGAAGGGCGACCCGGATGTTATTGATCTGGGCGCGTAAAGCCGCATCTGAGCTGGGATTTTGCAGCGCCGTATAGGTGACATATTCCGAAACCGTGGCGTAGGTGTTTCCGACCACCTTGGCTACCGGATATTGTCCATTGTAGCCCCACAGGTAGACTTCTCTGTTATCATAGTTTTTGTATTCCTCGGTAAGATTCCCATAAGTATCATAGGCAGACAGATTGGTCACAACGGAGTCCGTCTGGGAGGTGTAGTGGATGATAGTGCTGATATGCGGCTTGCTCGAGTTGTAATAGGCAAAACAATATTTGTACCCTTCAACGAATGTCGAACTGGTGGCGCCCGATGGCGTGACGGTAATAGTCACTTCCAGCGGTTGCAGATAATTAGCTGTATGCAGGGTCGTCAGCCATCCGGCTTGTGTAGACGAAAGCCCAAGCACAAAATCCGTCGTATTGTTGACGGCATAGCAATAATGTGTTCGCATCGTGTCGCCGTTTTGCAGGTAGTCGGTCTTTGTTTGTAACAAGGGATAACCTTCATTGGTCCAATAGCTATAATCCGTCTGTTTCACCTGGCTGCCGCCGCCGGGTTGATAGGTGGTCGTCGTGGTGGATCGAATGCCGGCGAACATGCTTTGCAGGGTATACTGTTTCCAGCAGGCAGCGCATACGGCGTCCAATCCTACATCATTACAGCTATAGGTCTGGTTGTAACCGACAACCCGATAGCCCAATTGGTACGATAACAAATAGTCCGTACTAGTATAAGGCGGATAAGGAGGTCCCCATTGGGAACTGTAAATGCCCTGCCCCATGCTGGCATTCCGTTTTAGCAGGTTCCAGTTGCTGTCATAGGTCTGTTCTATTACCAACTGCCCCCTTTGCCAACTGTTGTCGCCAACGGGTCCAATGGGAAAATCGGTCATGGCGTCATAACCTTGCGGCGTCTGATCGAAGGCGAAACTATATTCCCTGTCGATATGGCCATTGCTGTCTTCGAGAGTGCGAACGTTCGGATAAACGACAAAGGAGCCGCCCTCAGTAGACAAGGGATATTGACTGGAAGTGGAAAGACGGATATACTGGCAATTCCGCGTCCCGCCTCCACAGCCGCCCTGGTGGGCGACTTGCACGGGGGAAATGAGAAGGCCACCGCTTAAAAGAGTATCGGTCGGGTTTAGGTACTGGTAGCTGGTGGTATGGATCACTCCGGTTACCGGATCAAAATCATGCACGGCGCTAACACGCACCCCACCCGCCGAGATATTGTTGGCATTCAGCGTAGCATTGTATCTGCTCGTGGTGTTGGAATTCAAAGTGCACACGCTCCACCAGCAGTTGATCCCCGTGAAATCGCAGTTCACATTTTCGAAGACTTCGACAGAGTAAGAGCCGTTATTGAGGACGAAATTGCCGCTGGATTCACTGGTGAAAGTAAAGACCGAATAATTAACGCCGCCGATTTTTTGAAAAAGTTGCACAGAATAGCTGCCGGAGCCATAGCCGGACAGGTCGAAATTGAAATCAGTGGCATTATCGGTGCTGTTGACAGAAAAGGTATCTGTGAAGATAGGCGTGGTGCTGCTCATGTACGTGAAGCCGCTCCCGGAAAGATACTGGGTCTGGTAGTATCCGGCATCCGGCTTAACCTGGGTGCCCGGTTCCAACAACGCCGTATTACCCTGGTAATCGAAAGAACGGTAGCCGCCCGTGGGGTAAGTGATCTGTGTAAGGACATTAGCGGCTGCATAAGTTCCATTGGCCCGCCGATCGCCAAGATTATACTCCGGCAGAATCGTACCGCCGTTGGTATACACGGCATTGGGCATATTGGTCCAATTGTAATCATTGCCGTTGTAATATCCCCAATAGTCTGTACCGAAGGATATCCTCGATGGGAGATTGACGCTCGTATTGTAAGTAAAAGAATAAAAAAGGCTATCGGAGCCGCTGCTGCCAAAGGCGGCCAGGTTATTTAATTTCAGTCGGTTCGTATAAACGTTGAAACTACCGCCGGAATAGTTGAACCAGCTTTTATTGAGATGATATCCATTACGTGGTATTCCACCCGTCGCAAAGAGCCGTAGCGAGTCTAATTTTGTACCCTCATCTACGGGATCGGCGGAGGTATAGAACACCAGGGAGTCATTGCCGCAGGTAATATTGGCCAGATGGTAAGTCACTGCACTGGTGGTTACCGTCACCTCGTCGCTATAGCTGTCGGAGGCAAGGCAATCTGTTCCTGTCATCCCGCCGATGGCCATATAACCGCCGGACCAGGTCTGAAATGATGTCGACGAATAGGTGTAGCTAAGATTGATCACATGTTCTCCGCTCAGGTCTTTGATCTGGTGGAGTTTCCAGGTGGAATTATAGGTGGGCCCTGACGGAACATTGCTATACCCGTTTTGGCTGGTATAGGTCGCATAGGAATTCTCGACATAAGAGTCGCCGAAGATATATTGGTTGCCCTGCGCGTCAGTCATAATGAATTCCGTGATCTCATCGCCGGAGATCGTTTTTTGAATATTCAGAGGTTGCTGGCTGATCATATGCGGGTTTCCTGACTCGTCGAAATAAAACTTACCGCTGTTCCCTAAGAAGTTGAAATAGTAGATATCCGGCTCTTCGTCCAGGTTGCCGCTGACCACATAATAGGCGTTTACGGCATAATTGGTGCCCGGAAAGGTGGACGGTTTAGGCAAGGTAGTTGAGGTAATGAGTCCATTATGACTGATGTCCTCGTCGGGTGTGCCACGCATCGACCGGGAGATCTGGCCGCCCGGGTCTAGCGTCCATCCCAGGCCTGCCCAACTGGCGATCTCTTCCACCCGGATGCCACCATTGTTGTAGTTGAGGGTCACAGGAAGCTGAAGGGAGCCGGTAGCAAGCGTATAAAGGGGAATGTTGATAGGAGTCGTGCCCGAGAAAGAGCCAATAGGACGCTCGGAAATTTTAAATAGGGTGGCCGCCGTAGGGGTGACAGGTGTAACAGCAGGAACGGAGCCGTCGTATTGAGCATGGCACCGGGCATAGATGAGAAGTAAACAAAAGAAAAAAAGCAGTTTCATATTCATAAGATTGCCTTCATTGTTTTGATTGTATCAGTTGAGTGTATAGCCCACCCTGAACAGCAGGGGCTGTGTGGGGGGAAGCTGGCTGTAGCTCAGGAAGTCCCAGAGCAAGCTCAGGTTGGTTTTTTTCAACACCCGCCCTTTAGTCGTAATGGTCTTTGTCACACCAATAAGTCCGCTCCTGGTCCAGTCTTGCAGCCGGGGTATTTGGGTGAAGGCGGGAAATGGCGTCGTATAGTTATATTCGAAGCCGCCTGTAGCGCTGAAACTTCCCTTGATTTTTATCTGGAGAAAGCTGCGGAGCCCTATGCCCTGGCTACTAAAGGCAATATGCTGAATGCCATTGCCCCATCCTAACTTATAAGAGGCGCCTATACCTACAATATTGTCATGTCCCAGAAGATATCCGAGAGACAGGCCTAAATCGGAGACGCTGGGGAAATAGTAGGCGGTCCTCGTGGTTTGGAAATTAACGCCATATTCAAGCCGCCGCCATAAGGTCTTTTTATGCTGCGAATTGGGGGTAAAATTGGGTATGTCCGCATCTCCATTTCCTGCGCCTAAGGCGCTTAGTTTGGCCTTATAGGTATCGAGGGCGTTTTGAGCGGACTGCAGATTGGATTGCAGCGCCGACAACCCGGCGGCGCCGCCTGTGGACGCTTTTGCTGTTACTTGCTGAGCTACGACATCTTTGGTTTGCATGCCCGTAAGCGCCTGAGAAGAGCCGTAACCTTTGGGTATTTGAAACAGGCTCCCCAGGGAGGAATGCGTCTGCATAAAGTTCTGGTAGTCCAGCCGGCTATTTAACACGGCTAATGCGCGTTGCTCCAACTGGTCCGGGTTGTTCCATAATTCCTTATACTGCCGAATTTGTTGTGAATAATAGTAGGCCTCCCGGTTGATCCCGCCATATTGTTTAGTCAGCAGGCCCTTCAGGTTGGCATGTTGAGCAATAAACCCTGCAATCTGCTGTTTGCGTTGCTGGAAATAGGCCTTGATCTGGTCCGCATCGCGCATCCGGGCTTCAAGAGCCTGCAGCTGGCTGCTGGCGCGTTGCAACTGTGCCAGTTTCGCTGCCGACCCGCCAAGCAGTTCGGGATGCTGCTGCAAATAGGCCAGACTACCATGAAGGGAATCCAGGTAGGGGTGATAGGTGCCGTTCAGGGAAAGGCTTCGATTGCCCGTGTCTGTTTTCAGCTGATGACCCAATGCGGCATATTGCTGGGCTGATTTACCGAATAGGGCTTGTGCCGAGCCTGAATCGACGCGGGAAAGGGTTTGTTGCAACCGTTGTTCCTGACGGGCCATCAGCTGGAGATATTGTTCTCCCTGATTGGTCAGCTGTTTATTTAACCCGGCAATTCGAGCTTGCACCCTGGAAAGCCAATGACGCGGAAATGAAAGGACTTTATTCGCCGCCGAGTCAGGAGTTTGCCCATAGGTCGGGCTGAGGATTGAAAATCCCAGGCCGATCAAATAGATAAGAAAGAAGTTTCTCATAAAAGGGAAATTCATGGTCAATTCCTGATCTTCTTTTCGATCTTTTTTTTCAAGCGCTTTATTTCAATCCCCTGCGCCTCCAATAGCTTTTTCTGCTCGATAACATAAAGGGTAAGTTCCTCTATCTTTTTGAGCAGCACCGCGGCGGTAATGCCCACGTCGATGCCGTTCGCCTGCACGCTGTCGGCGTCGGGCAGATCGGGAAGATGGTGATTGGCCTGAATATAGCTGGCGATACTGTCTAGTGGGGGAAGCCGGTAATCACGGTTAAACACATAGTCCGGCCAGTTGGCATAAGCCTTTACGCGTGCGGAAGTGAAAATGGCCGATCCATTCACAGCAAGCTGATAGCCCTGCGTGTTAGTGGTGCCGATCCCAAGAGACCCGCCCTGCAGAAGGACGTTCCGTCCGCGGAACCAATAATTGCCTATATCATTTACTTCACCCCAATAAGCATCTTTGCCAGTCTCAAAATTATATACTGCTGAGATGGTCGAAGCTGAGCTTACATGCGAAACCCGAATGAAACTGGAGGTGGACTGCAGCTTCAGCTGGGGAGATGTTACATTCGTCTCATCCCCGGAACCACCCGACCAGGCACCGGAGGAATACAAAGGGAAAGAGTTTGTCTGTGCGTCTGCTGCGTGTGAAAGGTTCAACATGCCAGCGATGAGCAGAGCCAAAGCCTGGTACGGCAAAAGTAGAGATTGCTTCATAAGACAAAACGGTTTAGGTTCCGCAAATGGTGTTTTGGGAATAATAATTGATTATCCGGGTATGCTCAAAAAGGCACGCCCAGGCACAACAGGTTGAAAAGAAACAAGGGGAGAATTAAGATTGCTACTTAACCAAGAGACACGTCAGGGTCAGCGAATTGTAAGTAAGAGTCGGAAACAGCTAAGGAAGATTTGTTACAGCTAAACTAGATATTTTGCCTTATATATACAAGATATGTGACCTGAAAAAGGATGTAAAAGGTAAAAAACCGTTTTTTCACCCGAAATGTTCGGATGAAGAAACATTTCAGTGAAATGCTTTATACTACCACCAGGAAACTTTTGGCCATATAGCTTGGTTTTAAATAAAAAGTAGTTTGTGAATCACAATGGAGTGGTTGGATAGACAGTAAGGAAGAGATATGGTGGGCTTTAGTTTCGGCACAGAGCTCCCGATGTAACCTCTACCAGATAGGTTAAGCGTCTCATGATTGTCAGTTTAGAGTTAGGTAATTAATGATTATTCTAGAACAACTTCATCTGCTCACCCGGTCTTCTGAACTGCGAGCAATCCAACTCCCATCGCTCTGCGTTCAATCCATACTTCTCCGTATAGCGAGCGTATTGCTGCGCTACCAGCTGCGCGATATTGCCTTCGCCGCGCATCCGCACCCCCCATCGGCTGTCGTTGACTTTACCATCATGGCCGGCTTCGATGAGATGCCACACTTTGTCGGCTCTGTCCGGGAAATTTTTGTAGAGCCAGTCATGAAAGATCAGCTTGATGGCGCCGTTAAGGCGGATGAAGGTATAAGCGGAGAAGGTAGCACCATTCTCCGCGGCGGCTTTCATGATACGCTGCATTTCATGCTCATTGAGTCCGGGGATCATCGGGCCGAGCATGACGCCCATGCGGACGCCGGCGTCGCTGAGCTCTTTAATGGTCCGTAGTCGTTGCCGCGCGGTTGTGGTGCGGGGTTCCATGACCCGGCGCAAGTCTTCGTCGAAAGAAGTGATGGAAATGAGAATGGAGACCAATCTTTTTTTCGCCATCTCTGCCAGCAGGTCTTTGTCACGCAGGATACCGGCATTCTTGGTGATCATTCCGACAGGCTGGTTGAATTCCAGGCACGTCTCCAGCAGCTTGCGGGTGATGCCGAATTTCTTTTCAGCGGGCTGATAGCAATCCGTGTTACCGCTCAACGATATGGGCAGACATTCCCATTTGGGGTTCATCAGAAATTTACGCAACAGTTCGGGAGCGTTCTTTTTGACGATGATCTTTCTTTCGAAGTCGAGCCCGGCGCTATAGCCCCAGTATTCGTGAGCGTTACGGGCATAGCAGTAGGTACACCCATGCTCGCAGCCCTGGTAGGGGTTCATGCTGTACCACATGCCCACGTCCGGGCTGTCCACTTTGTTGACGATGCCTTTTGCGTGCTCTTCCAGGTACTGGGTCTCGCTGTTGGGCTCTATCCATTCATCTATCGCCTCGATATGTTCTTTGACCCTTTCATTTTTCAGAAAGCGGTTTTTAGGGTTCAACTGGGCGCCTCGCCCCTTCAGGTATTGAACAGGATTGATGGGGCCGGAGTATTCGGGTACGCGGCCTTCGTCAGCCGGATCTTGCTGTATCATATTGTTGATTTAAGTAATCACGGAACCTTCACGTATCCTCTGATTGATCGGTTGCTTACGCAAACAATTGTCCCTGGCGGATGGCCACCGGCAGGTTTTGAAAAGCGAACCTTTCTGCTATCTGCCACGCCATTTCACCCTCCCGCCGTTTCAACAGCAGCATCGCATCCGCGATGAACCTCCCGGTAAAGCTCTTATTGCTGTATTCCAGCCAACCTTTCTCATATTGCCAGGGCAATAATTTGCGGGCGATGGGCAGATAGGGTTCGTCGATAAAATGTGGCTTGTGGTCCTTGTCCAGCTTCATCAGTCTTTGGATGTCCTTGATCTCGTTGACCAGTCCGCGGATAGGCAGCTTGCTTGTCACATTGATAAAAATGCTGTGGGAGGGGAAGCTGCCGAAGTCTTTCAATTCCACCTTGAAAGGACAATAACCCATGGCGATGGCCCGGAGACGCTGTACGATGCGTTCTTCCATCAGCGCGAGCTGCGTGAATCTCACCAGCGTCACATGCGGTTTGCCGCCGAGGGCCGTGGGGGCCTGGTATGTTTCATAGAATTCTTTTTTTACCTGCTGGACCTTGTTGCGCAGTTCTTCATGCGGGTTGAGGATCAGGAGGTATTCATTGGTAGCCAGCTGCCTCTTATAGGTTTCGTTGAGGACGGTGGCAATAGGTTTGATCGCTTGTTGCATACATTTCGTTTTTTAGTTTTAAAGTCAGATCATTCGGGTCCGGTCATCGGAGCCCGACAACCGCCGGCGCCCGATCATTCCGGAGACAGCCGGAAAATGTTGACCGTCTTACAGGGATCGAAGGAATGCCTTCGTTTCAGCAGCACCAGTTCATCCACCCGGAAAATTCCATGGAAGGTCTTCCGGGAATAATCGGGCATGGCCTTATTATAGACCTTTTCCGTCAGCCCGCCGGCGATACTCAGATAAGGCCGGCCGGTCATATTGACCGGAGGCCAGCCCGACGAACGGATAAATTCGTCGATCGCCCGCAGCTGCTGCATCAATTCCCGCAGTGGCTGCGGGTCCTGCACCCGCAGGTAGATATTGCCGGGAATATGCTGGCTGGAAAAATTCGCATATTCCCGGCAATCCGCTAATGATCGTCCTGACGGACAAGCCGCCCCCGGCGGCTTAGGGGTGTGCGGGGGGATACCGCTATAATTATTGAGGGCGATGTCGAAACTTTTGTGCTGATGACAGATCCGCTGGATCCACCGGATCACGGTATCCTCCGTCTCCTCGCCGGCCTGAAAAGCGGCCAGGGTGATATGCGGCTTGTTACGCGCCAGCCGCTGCTGCCCTTCCGGCGGCCGCCGGAGGCTTTCCGCAGGCGATGCCGGCGGATGCTGCCCCTGTAGCGGGTGCTGCCCGCGCCCGTCGCCGGGAGACCCTCCGCATGAACCGGCGGTGAAATATTCAGCATTAAATTGCTGTTGCTCTTCCAGCAACCTGTCCACGAGATCCCCGCGCGGATAGATCACCAGCAGGTAGTCCGCCTGCCCGGGCCCTGCGGTCCGACCGGCGACCGGTATTGAATCTTTTACTAACCCCATTTCCATAAAAAAGATTTTAAATGATCATTATTTTAGTATAAATTTACTAAATTAATTAGTACTTGCAAAGAAATTATTTATATATGGAACTCGAGCAATTTTTCGGCATGAGCTATAAGGGCTCCAAACGTTTCACCCAATGGGAGGTACCGGCCGCCAACGCCACCGGCTTCGGAGCTGCCGCAGACGATTATATGGAAAGAGGCATCGATCTGAACGAACAGCTGATCCGTAACAAGCCTGCCACTTTTTTCATGCGGGTGAGCGGCGACGCGATGGTGGGCGCAGGCATTTTCAATGGTGACGTGGTGATTGTGGACAGGTCCGTCAAAGCGGCAAGCGGCAAGGTGGTCATCGCCACGCTGAATGGAGAGATGCTGATCCGCCGGCTCGAGAAGACGTTCAACAAGATCCGCCTCGTACCGGAGACAGCCAGGCTATCTCCCATCGATGTAGACCTTTCCGCGTCGGAATTTTCGATCTGGGGAGTGGTGACATATGTGATACATGCGCTGTGACCTTGAACCAATTCAGATATGAAGGCGATCGTCGACTGCAATAGCTTTTACTGTTCCTGTGAGCGGGTCTTCCGGCCCGATCTCCGGGACAAGCCTGTCGCGGTGCTCAGCAACAACGACGGTTGCATCATTTCCCGCAGCGATGAAGCCCGCCAACTGGGCGTAGGCATGGCCATCCCTTATTTTCAGGCGCGGCATCTCATCGAAAAAAATGGCATTGCCGTGTTCTCCTCCAACTATCACTTATATGGGGACATGAGCTGGCGGGTGATGGAGACCCTGCGGATGCTGGTGGGAGAGGGGGAAAGAGTTGAGGTCTATTCGGTGGATGAAGCCTTTCTCGATCTGGATCATATCCCTGCCGGAGAACTCGCCGACTATGTCCTTCACATCAAGGATACGGTGGAGCAATGGACCGGCATCTCCGTCTCCATTGGTGTAGCCCCCACCAAGACACTGGCCAAGCTGGCCAACCGCCTCGCCAAAAAAGACAAGAAGGCTTCCGGCTGCATCAGCATCCTGGCCACGGAAGAACAACTACGCATCGCCATGCAGCAAACGCGGGTCGATGACCTCTGGGGTGTAGGAAGAGCATATGCCGGAAAGCTGATCAACTGGGGCATCACCAGCGCATGGGAGCTCTCGAACATGCCGGAAGACTGGGCCCCCACGCATATGGGCGGCGTGGTAGGCGTTCGGCTGATCCATGAATTGAAGGGACAGCCGGCCATCGTCATGGAAGAAGAGCTGGTCGATAAAAAGATGATCGCCACCACCCGGATGTTCGGGCGTCCCGTTACCGACGTCAGCGAGCTCAAAGAGGCCGTTGCTACCTATATTTCAAGGGCCGCGGAAAAACTTCGCCGCCAGCAAAGCGCCGCCCGGGTCGTCAGCGTTTTCATCGTGCCGAAAGAACAACCCGCTTCGACCCATTTCAGGCATGGCCCCACCGTCAGCAGCTATGCCGTTCTCCCTGTCCCTACTGCCCTCACCCACGAACTCATCAAACAGGCGCTGACGCTGACGGATCAACTGTACGAGAAAGGAAAATCCTATAAAAAAGCCGGCGTGATGCTGAGCGGGCTGACGCCCGACGATTCGATACAAGGGAATCTCTTTTCCCCCGCTTCGGGCAATCAACACCGCTTTCTCATGCACACCGTCGATAACATTAACTTTGCCATGCGCGACGATACGGTGAAATTCGGCGCCGCAGGCATGAAAAAAGACTGGAAGATGCGGCAGGAACTGCGGTCGGGAAGACATTCCAGCCGATGGGAAGAACTGAAGGGCGTGAAATAATGGATTATTGGCACTAATGATTTTTTTCACCAATTTTAAAATATTCTCCATGCTGATCCGTCTTCCTGAATAGCATGGAGGAATTATTGACCATCAACCCGGCTATGCCCTCATCGACGGGAAAAAATATCGCGTCAGTCATCAGCCAATTCGGCCGGAGACTGCTGGGCTTTATACGCCAACGGGTTGGTAACGAAGCCGATGCGGAGGATATTTTACAGGATGTCTGGTACCAGCTGACGACAACGGTCGATACGGAACCCATCGAACAGATCAGCGGCTGGCTGTTTGCCGTAGCCCGCAACAAGATCATCGACCGCTATCGCCGCCGGCAACCGGCCTCCCTGGACTCGCTGCTGCCGGAAACAGACGAGCCCACTGCTGCAGACCTGGCCGGCCTCCTGCTGGATAACAGCCACAACCCTGAGTCTGCCAACCTGCGGGCCCTGTTCTGGAAAACCTTGCAAGAGGCGCTGGACGAGCTACCCGAAGAACAACGAACGGTATTTATACAGAACGAACTGGAAGGCATCCCTTTCAAGGACATTGCCGCCGCAACCGGAGAGAAGATCAATACGCTCATCTCCCGGAAAAGATATGCCGTCCTCTATCTGAGAGAAAAATTGCTGACCCTGTATCATGAAATTATAGAATACTAAAAAATTATAAATATGAAAAGACGTTTTCGCCTCCGCAAAGTAATAGGCATTATTCTCCTGGCCATTATAGGAGTATTTGCCTTCGGCAGCATCGTCATGCTGCTATGGAACGCCCTGATGCCGGTCATCTTTCATCTGCCACTCATCACCTTCTGGCAGGCATTGGGGCTGCTTGTACTGACCAAAATATTATTCAGCGGTTTCCGCGGTGGTGGCCCCAAAGGAAGATGGAAAGAAAAGCTCAACGACAGATGGACGAACATGACACCTGAAGAAAGGGAAAAAATCAAACAGGAGTGGGGTCGCCGCTGCCGGAGACCCTTCCGGCAGGATGAGCCTTCCAGGCCGGATGAGTCAATCACGAAATGAATCCCACGATCATGGCAAACTGGTTTGACCGATATTCCCGCACACACTTCCACGACTGGACTGTCAGCCAATTGAACTTGCAGCCTTATCAGCATGTGCTGGAAGTAGGCTGCGGGTCAGGGCAGTTATTGGCTATTGTCGCACGGACGCTCAGGATCGGTTTCCTGGCCGGTATCGAATCTTCCATCCCCTTGTACCAGCAAGCTTACCGACGCAACAAGGCATTCATCCACCAGCAATTCATTCAATTACACCTCGGAGAACTACACGAACTGCCCTACCCTGCCCATTATTTTCATACCATCTATAAATCCGGTGTTCACTCCCCGGGGAAGAATGGAATTCATTCGCCCGGGAAGAATGCGGTCACAGAATGCCTTCGCCTGGCCTCGCTACTCCGCAGTGGCGGCAGATTGGTATGGCTGTCACAAGCTGCGACGTATCGCAAACAGGAAGACCTCAGAACAGAAGCGGCCCGGTTACAGGCCGCCTGTCTCACTGCGGGACTAACGGATATCCGTACGTCATACCGGGATTTCCCTTCGGGCCCCGGCATGGCCGTCACGGGGATCAAGCCGGACGCCGACTTATGGATTGATCCTGAACCTAATAGAGCTATTAACAATCGCTTATTAAATCCAAAGCCTCATTTCATATCCAAGATAGCAAGGATGCAGATGTAGAAAACAAGGCATCCACTAAACTTAAAAATTACAGATATGAAAAAGCTATTTATCCTCACCGCCATCATAGCCACCACCAGCTTCATTGCTACGAAAGGTGATGCTCAGGTATTCGTCGGCGCCCGTGTCGGATTCCGGGTGCCCGCTCCCAGGGTTTATATAGGAGCCGCCATACCTGCACCCGTTGTCTATGCGCCTGCCCCTGTCTATGCAGGTGGCTATTATGCCGCGCCTAACGTCATCGAAGCAGATTTTCCCGGCTACGCTTATTATGATTACCCCGCCTGGAACGGGCACTACCGTGACCGGTTCTACTTTGAACACTATCGCCCGTTCTTTTACAGAGATCATGCCGCCTATTTCAATCATGGTGGGTTCGACCATGCCCGCTGGGCACATGACCGCGGGTCCTACAGAGGAAGGCGGTAAGCTGAAAAAATAAAATGGTGAGCGCTATGGGAATATCCCATGGCGCTCTTTTTTGCAGGCATGGTTTTAGCACTCTATGCAGAGGATTTGTTAACTATAAATATACAGTATGAAAAAGTTATTTGTTCTTTGTCTGATCATAGCCGGAAGCTTTGCCGCTACTTCGGCTTCCGCCCAGGTCCGCGTCAGCGTAGGCTTTGAAAGTACTTACCCGGGATATACCTATTATACCTATCCTGCATGGCACGGACATTACCGCGACCAGGCTTATTACGCTCATTATCAGCCCAGGTTCGAAAGAAATCACAGGGCTTATTTCCACGGACGCACCTTCGATCACGACCGTTTTGAACGCGAAAATCATTGGCACGCTAGAAACTAAGCCTATTACATTGGGCAGTAAATTGCCCCAAATGGGGCAGATGGGATGATGTCATTCAGGCGAACAACCTTTCCGCCTGTTCGGCCGATTCAGGTTTGCCGACATCGATGAACCTGGATCGGCTATGATCATACCCTCTGATGGAATGACCGGCCGCGAGGTCGAGGTAAACATCCACTATCGAGAATTTTCCTTCCATGGTCATCAGAGAGAAGATCGAAGGATCGATGACATGAATGCCGCTGAATGCCTTTTGCACACTTGCCGTTACCGGTCTCGCCAGCCGCTCCTGCCCTGTCTTTACATTCCGCCAGCCGTAAAGCTGATCCTCCTTATCGAACAAAAAGTATCTTGAGGTTGTCCGGTCGGTGACAGCCAGCGTGGCCAAAGGAGCATGCAAAAAATGATCGGCGATCATAGCCCCCAGATCCATATCTGTTAAGATGTCCACATTCATCAGTACGAAAGGGGCGTTTTCAAGACAGGGCGCGGCTTTCCGCAGGCCACCCCCTGTCTCCAGCACGGCTGATGTCTCATCACTGATAATATAATGACTTCCCCAGCCTTTGTTGACCGTTAGCGCCGCAACAATCTGTTCGGCAAAATGATGGACATTCACGACGATGTCGCGGATGCCAAAAGACCGGAGATATTCGATATTGCGCTGCAGCAGGCTCTTCCCGTTCACCACGGCGAGGGCCTTGGGATGACGGTCAGTCCATGGCTTGAATCGGGTGCCCAGGCCGGCGGCCAGGATCATGGCGCGGGTGATGGAAGAAGAGGACGTCTTCATACGGCAAATATAGCTCTCTGTAGCGGAGTTCAGTCCTTCTGAAGCTCAATTTTAGCCACATCGCGGAGCAATATCGGCTTGATATGTGCTTCGAAAAAGTGAGTCTTACTCCCGGTGATGGTACTGTCCTTGATCAGCAGCGTATTAAAATAAAAGGTCGTTCGCGAACTGTCGGTACGGGTGATCCGTACGGAGGTCCGGTTGGTCACAACGATGGTCGTTTCCTTTCCGTTCTTATCCAGGCATTTGATCGTCTGGAGGCTATTCCCGTTGACACTGAAAGGAATGAAGATCAGGGTGGGCTCGTAGGCATATTTTCTTTCTGGTTGCGTATCCGCAAACTGCTGCACCAGGCTTTGCGTCGAAAGATGATAGGTCGCGCAGCTTGTCAGCAGCAGGGGCATGACAAGAAGGGGCAAAAGGGATTTTTTCATAGCAAACATTCTGACAGGTTTATAAAACGATATTCTGTAAAATAATACTCTTTTGCGGATAATCGGTATTGTAGTGCAGCCCACGGCTCTCTTTACGGAATTGAGCCTCCTTGACGATCAGGTAGCCCACGGTGATCAGGTTGCGCACCTCGCAGAGTTGTGGGGATACCGCCGTCGTTTCATACAGCGACTCTATTTCTTCATGCAGCAGGTCCAGCCTTTTACTCGCCCGCTGCAGACGAGTATGAGTCCTGACGATGCCTACATAATCACTCATCAGAAGCTGCAGTTCCTTCAAGCTTTGGGTAATGAGGATCATTTCGTCCGGTTCCGTCGTCCCTTCGGCATTCCAGTCGGGGATATCTTGCTGGAAGACGATGCGATCTACCTTTTGCACGCTGTCGAGGTAACAACGATGTGAAAAGACCAACGCTTCCAGCAGGGAATTGCTGGCCAGGCGGTTGGCGCCATGCAGTCCCGTAGAACTGCATTCCCCGCAGGCATAGAGGTGAGTTATGGAAGTATGTCCCCACTCATCCACCTTGATGCCGCCGCAGCTATAGTGGGCGGCGGGAGCCACCGGGATGAACTGCGTGGAAATATCGATGCCGATAGAGCGGCATTTCTCATAGATATTGGGGAAATGTTCAACAAACTTCGTCTTGTCCATGTGCCGGCAGTCGAGCCACACATGTTCGGTACCCGCCCTTTTCATTTCACTGTCGATCGCCCTGGCGACGATATCGCGCGGCGCAAGGTCTTTCCGCTCGTCATACTTTTCCATGAACGCCTCGCCTTTGTTGTTCCTGAGGATGCCGCCGTCACCGCGGACTGCCTCGGTAATGAGAAAGGATGGACTGACGCCGGGTTCGTAGAGCGCCGTGGGATGGAACTGGATGAACTCCATATTTTCTATCCGGCCCTTCGCCCTGTATACCATGGCGACCCCGTCACCGGTGGCAATCGTTGGATTGGTGGTCGTGCGGTAAGCCTGGCCATTACCGCCGGTCGCCAGCAGGGTGATCTTCGAAAGGATCTTTACAATTTTGTTGGTGTGCTGATCGAGAGCGTATACCCCGTAACATTCGATATCGGGCGTCGACTTGGTGACCAGGTAACCCAGGTGGTGCTGAGTGATCAGATCGAGGACAAACCAGTGCTTGTTGATCTCTATATTCTTTTGCTTGCCGACCGTGTCGAGCAAGGCCCGCTCGATCTCCTTTCCGGTGACATCCTTATGATGCAGGATACGGAATTCGGAGTGACCGCCTTCCTTCCCCAGTTTGAAATCCCCTTCTGCATCTTTGTCAAAGCGGGTACCCCATTCGATGATTTCCTTGATCCGCTCCGGTCCTTCGGTGACGACGATCTCTACCGTATGGGGGTTGCAAAGTCCATCGCCGGCGATCAGCGTGTCCTGGATATGCTTGTCATAGCTATCGTGTTCGAAATCCGTGACGCCGGCGATGCCGCCCTGCGCATATTTGGTATTGGTCTCATCGATCCGCGTCTTGGTGATGACGAGAACCCTCTTATCCGGGTAATGCTGGGCCACCTTCAGCGCGTAACTAAGTCCGGCGATGCCGGAACCGATGACCAGGAAATCAGTTTGTTTCATAATCAATATTCTATCTTATATCCAAACTGTTCGGGATGATCGAATACCTCTATGAGATTGAATTTTAGCGTAACGGTCTTTTTGTCATCCGACAATTTTGCCAGCGGGTTGTCTACGCTCTTCACGGGGCGGGGCAGCACGATGGTACTGGTATAGTTGATTTCCACCCCCATCTGTCCGGCCTGTTTGATCTGGGCGAACTGCGGCTGATCCTGCAACGCCTTCCATTTGTCGGCATTAAGGTGCTTGGTGATCAGCCCATCCTTGCTGGTGAAGTCGTAGATGCCGTTGAACTGGTTGATATCCGGGCTGGCGCCTGCACCTCCGGAGGCATCGCAGCCCAGTCCGCCGAGGAGTTGGGCAGATCCCAGCGAGGAGCCGTCATTCATCGTTGCATATAATTTCTGCAGGTTGGCCTGNNCCCTTCTTCGCCAATTCATCTTTTCCCATATAGGTCTGCAGCATATCTATCATCTGGCTCATATCCATGTCCATAGTCAGTGTCCCGCTGCCATCTTTCTTTATATCCAGTTTCTCGTTGATATCGAGACAACCGGCAAAACCAAAGGCCAGGGCTAAAGGGAGGATAAATTTCAGGATCTTCATTGCATTGAAAATTTAGAGGGCAAGTTAAAATTTTACCGGACGCCAACCTTATACCGGGCGGTAAATATTTGTGAACGTCCCGGCTCCAGCAACAGCAGCCCCATTTTGTTATTGAAGCAGTCCGGGGCGCCGCTAAGGTTTTCGATGGCGATACTGTCGCGGTCATCGGGTGTATACAATTGAAGGTAAGGATAGTTCGCATCGGGGAAAAATGAAACTGTCAACCCGTTGGCAGGATTGTGGATCTCACAGGCAGCGCTCACAAGGTCTGGCTTGAGCGTAAAGCAATTGTCCAACGAGGTATCGCCGAGCGGCCGTGCCGTGCTAAACTGATTGTATTGAACCAGACTGCCGGTGGGGACCAGCCGATCGTCGAATTCCACCATGGCATCCGAATGGAACTGCAGCTCCCAGCTATTGGCCTTTCCGCCGAGCCGAAAATACGGGTGCCAGCCGTCGGCCATTGGAATAGTAGTCTTATCCAGGTTGGTCACAGCCGTTATCACTTCCAACACGCTGTCAGGATGCAGGATATACCTTACCTGGCAGTCATAATCGAAGGGGTAGCCCTCATCCTCTTTC
>PMUF01000579.1 GCA_003167015.1 Chitinophagaceae bacterium
CCAGGTAGCTCGACTTGATGCGCACCCTAAGCCCCGGATAAAACAGGAGGACTTCCATATAATCGTCTACTTTGGAGTTGTCGCGGATGATGAAAAGGTCTGCAAATACAGATTCCGGATCGCCGAACAGCTGCAGCGCCTGATCGACCATATGGGACCCCAGATCATACAGCAACCCTGTGCCCGGGCCAGGGGTCTCCTTATGCACCTTAGGGCTCAGCATCGGCGTAAAACGGTCATAGTGCAGCTCGGCTTCCACTATCTTTCCCAATACCCCCGAATCCACTATCTTTTTGACAGTGCGGTAGTCGCTGTCGAAACGACGGCTCTGGTAGGAAGTTAACTTTTTCCCGACGGCTTTGGCCAGCGCGATCAACTCGAGGCCTTCTTTTTCCGTTACGGTGAACGGCTTTTCCAGGATCACATGTTTCCCGGCCAGCAACGCCTGTTTGGCATAATCATAATGCGTATAATTGGGCGTATTGACGACGACCAGTTCCACCTCTTCATCGGCCAGCAGCTCTTCCAGCGTACGGCAGACTTTGATGGAAGGATAGATTTGCTTTGCCAGGTTCTTTTCTCTTTCCCATACCGAGTATAGCTGGAAGTTGGGGCTCACGTGCAAAAAAGGCGCATGGAATACACGTCCCGACATTCCGAACGAACATATAGCCGTCTTGATAGGTATCATATACATCAATTTAATTGCAGGGTCTGTTCAGCAGCTCCAAATTGGAAAACTGCCTTGCGGACTGCCTGCGAACCATCGGTAGCCGTTACCTTGATGTCCGAGCTTTTATCGCCGTTGATGCTGAATAGCAAGGCGGCGCCTTTATTATAGCCGATATGGTCGAACGTTAGCTGGCTGCTGTTCTCTACATAAATGACCGGGTCGGTGTCGCTCGTCACCAGCCGGATATTGGCCAGGTGAACCCGCTGCGCCTCCGCCAGCTCCGCGCCTTTAGCAGCTTTTAGCACCATGTTGTCCAGATAAATATCACTAATATTCATCTCCGGCAGTCCGCGTACAAATATACCTTCTTCAGCGCCATCACAGACAATATTGCTGATATGAATATCGCGGAATCCGGGCGTGCCTTCGGTCACCGGCGGGACATCGGCCTTGACAACGCCGGAATACACATCCGCGATGGAAGGTGGTTTGGCAAAATAATACATGTCGAGAAAAATGGCCTGGTGTACGATATTGCGCATGCTGATGTTCCTCACATAGATTTTCTCTACCACTCCCCCCCTCCCCCTCACGGTCTTGAACCGCAGGCCGATGTCGGTGCCTATGAACGAACAGTCGTACACAAAGATATTCCGGGCGCCGCCCGACATCTCGCTCCCGATCACAAAACCGCCGTGCGCCCGGTAGACGATATCGTTGCGCACGATCATATTCTCCGTGGGCCGGCCTCTTTTACGCCCCTCCTCGTCCCGGCCGGACTTGACACAGATGCCGTCGTCTCCCGCATCGAAAGTGCTGTTCTCCACGAGCACGTTCTTACATGATTCCACATCGATGCCGTCACCGTTGGCGGCATTCCAGGGATTGCGTACGTGTACGTCATGCACGCTGAGGTCTTCGCACAGCAAGGTGTGCAGGCACCAGGCAGGAGAATTTTGAAAGGTCGGACCATCCAGCAGCACCCGCGTACAATGCGTCAGCACCAGCAGGTTGGGGCGAAGGAAATCCCTGATATCCTTAAAATCGTCCGTTGACATCCCGGGTTTCAATACCCCGGCATCTTTTGTTTTATATCCTTTCAGCGAGGACGCCGATGGAAACCAGGTCTTGCCGTCTTCCGTCACCACCCCGCCCGAGGCAACCCTTGCACGCCACTCTCCTTCGGTCAGTCTGTCTTTCGCGATCCAGCGCCAGGCATCGCCGTTGCCGTCGATAATACCCCCGCCCGTAATGGCAATATCCTCCAGGTCTGTCCCCGATAACGGCGACTGGCAACGCGCGGCGGGATGCCCTTCCCAGTTGCCCGCCACAATGGGGTATTGATCGAAATCACTGGTGAACTGCAGAATAGCCGCCCGGTCGATGTGCAGGTTCACATGGGACCGGAGAACGATCGGACCGGTGCTCCACAATCCCTGCGGTACCAATACGACTCCCCCGCCTTTCCGGCTGCAATCGGCAATAGCCTCGTCGATCGCTTTGGTGTTGAGGGTGATGCCATCGGGTACGGCGCCATAACTGATGATGGAAAACGTGTCTTTCGGAAAGACAGGTCGCGCAATGGAAGGCAGATGGTCCCAGGAATAGTCCGGGCCGCCCTGCGCCATAACAGTGCCCGCGAACAACAAATTAATAATAGCACATCTCAGGATACCAGTCATTAAAAATATTTTTTAACGTTATCTGTTGCACCTCATCATCTGTCAGCTGATGCGCCCATGATACACGGGATGTGATGGCAGCACCAGGTCCATAATTCTCATATTCCGCAAACCGGCTGGATGAATAATCACCCTTATTATTCCAGGCGGACCAGCCTTGCGGCCGGATATGTCCGCCGATATAGCAATGGATATAATCCACAGCGGCAAACGATTGCCAGGGTCTTCCTAAAGAGGCATTGGTCACCGTGCTGTCGCCCGCAAGTATACAATGATAAAAAATAAATCCATAGGAATGTTCACGGGGAGTGGAAGCCGCCGTCACATGGGAATTTTTTTTACTGTAAATATGACAATTCTCAAACCAGGCGGTAGCCGCGCCGAAAATGAAATCTGTGGTCCCTTCGATATAACAGTCCCGGTAATACTGCCGGCTGTCGGGGTTGTTCAGGAAAAGAATATCCTGGTTGCCGATGATGCGGCAATCGAAAAAGGAAGCCCTGTCCCCCTGCACTTCCAACGCCACCGCCTGCCCGGCACCATAGCCGGCATCATTGCGAAAGGTCAGATGACGGGCGGAGAAATCGTCGGCCTTGATAAGAAAGCTGTGCGAATTACGCGTATTCACGCTGTCCCCGTTCGCCAACACCATCCCAGGATGATCCGCAAACGTCAGAATGGTGCCACTGGCATCCTCCCCCACCAGCGTGACGTGGTTACGCGTGGAATCCAGCTGCAGCTTCTCCCGGTAGACGCCCTTTTTAATATAAAGGG
>PMUF01000158.1 GCA_003167015.1 Chitinophagaceae bacterium
ATGCCCTGAACGAATCTTACCGGGTCAGTCTTCGTTTCCTGTGCCGTGACCCAGCTGGGTTCTTCTCCCACCATATAGCGGGCGCCATTGACGGAATAAATGCCGATATCCATCAGGGCCCCCCCGCCGGAGAGTTTTGGATTGCGCCGCCATTGATGGGGATCGCCACTATTGAATCCTGACAGCCCCTGGAAAAAGCGGATCTTGCCCAGCTCCCCCGCATTCCTCATCCGGATCACCTCCAGCGTCTTGGGCTCGAAATGCATCCGGTATCCCACCAGCAGATGGACGCCTGCCGCCTTGCAGGCATCGATCATTTCCCGGGACTCGGCCGCGGTGAGGGCCATAGGTTTTTCGCAGATCACCTGCTTGCCGGCTTTGGCAGCCCTGATGACAAAATCTTTATGCGTAGCGTTAGGCGTAATGACATACACCGCATCGATATCGGGGTTGTTTTTGATCTGGTCGAAATTCTCGTAGTTGTAACAGTTCTTAGCCGGGATATTGTACTTGGCCTGCCAGACCGGGATCTTGGATGGTGTGCCGCTGATGACGCCCACTAATTTGGCTTTGGTGCAAGCCTTCATGGCCTCGGCGACCCGGGTGCCATAGCTGCCCAGCCCCAGAATGGCTACCCGCAGGACGGGCCCGTCGGTAGTAGTGCAGCCGGTAGATAGCGCGGCGGCTGATAATACACCCGGTATAAAGTATGCGGCCACTGCCGATCCCGTCATCTTTTGCAGAAACTTTCGACGTGAGTACATAACAGGAGAATTTTAGGTAAAGGTGGCGTATAATTGCAATATGATGAACTGGGCAGCGAACATTTCTCTTAAAAAATACAACACTTTCGGCATCGACGCGATAGCCCGTTATTTTGCCGTTTTTGCCACGCAGGATGAACTGGCAGCTCTTCTCGACGGCGTTCCGGGGCAGATGGTCGGATCACCATTCATACTCGGCGGCGGCAGCAATATCCTCTTTACCAAGAACATCGACGGGCCGGTGATGCGCAATGAGATCAAGGGCATCGAGCTCGTCGACGAGGACGAACATTATGTGTACGTCACCGTCGGGGCAGGGGAGAGCTGGCATGGATTCGTTCAGTATTGCCTGGGCCGGAACTGGGCCGGGGTTGAAAACCTGTCGCTTATCCCGGGCAGCGTGGGAGCGGCCCCCATGCAAAATATCGGAGCGTACGGCGTCGAGATCAAAGACGTCTTCCACGAACTGAAGGCCTGGGACCTGGTGGAAGGGAAGGTCTATACCTTTACATTGAATGACTGCCAGTTTGGTTACCGGGACAGTATTTTCAAAGGCAAATCCAAGGGCCGGTTTATTATTCTCAGCGTTACGTTCCGTTTGAACAAGATCCCCGTTTTTCATACGGCATACGGCGCCATTCGGGAAGAGCTGGAGAGGATGGGCATACAGGAGCTCAGCATTCAGGCTATATCGCAGGCGGTCGTCAACATCCGTACATCCAAGCTGCCCGATCCGGCGCAGATCGGCAATGCCGGCAGCTTCTTCAAAAACCCCACCATCCCGAGTATTCATTTTGAATACTTGCAAAAACAGTTTCCCGGCATCGTTGGCTACCCTGAGGCCTCACCGGGTGGCACTGGCACAGGCCCTGCATCCGCAGGTATGACCAAACTGGCTGCCGGCTGGCTGATCGAACAATGCGGCTGGAAAGGCTACCGGCATGGCGATGCGGGCGTCCACACCCGCCAGGCCCTCGTCCTCGTCAACTATGGCCACGCCACAGGCCAGGAGCTCTACGACCTCAGTGAAGAGATCCTTCACAGCGTCCACGAAAAATTCGGGGTAACCCTCGAAAGAGAAGTGAATATTGTATAGCAGGCGCAGCCGGGGGCGAGACTAATTAAAATCATCTCCTTCGACATCATCGTCTTCATTGCCGAAGCTACCGCCTGACGAACCCAGGTTCACCATCGATCCGATCAGGTCCTTGAATTCGATCTTTCCTTCCACCACTTTTTTGCTGATCAGGGAATAGGCTGCCAGTCCGTGCAGGACGAATTCCATCAACAGCGCAGCCTCCCGTTCGTTCGTATGCTTGAAGTATTTTTTCACCAGCGCATGCAGGCCGTCCACCTTATACAATTGCTGGACCTTTTCAGCATCCGGGGTATTGAAAAAGAGGTTGATATGATTGCCTTTATCGAACCAGTGCGTCACCGGCCGGAAAGGATTGTCATCCCTGGTGTCCGCTTTTCTTTTCTTCAGCTGATCCGGGTTGGGAAAATAATTGACGAATTGCGTCCTGAACGCCTTTTCCAGCAGGTTGAATGCCACCTGGTATGGACCTTCCTGTTCGCCTTCGTAGACCAGCTCGATCTTCCCGGTGATGCTGGGCACTATGCCTACCAGGTCGCTCATCCAGACCTGTGTCTCCTTCTCATTGTTGAGGATAGCCCTGCGCTCGGCTGCGCTGACCGCATTCTCAAAAGCTGCAATGGTCAGACGGGCGGAGACGCCGCTCTTCTTGTCCACATATTCGCTGGTCCGGGCTTCGAAAGACACCTGTTCGATCAGGCGCTTGACAAGGTCGCTGACGATCACCCTGCCTTTCTGCTCTTCATGGATGTCCGCTTCCTGCTCGGTAATGGCCAGCGCCGTATCGAGGCTTTTCGGATAATGCGTTAATATCTGGCTCTCGATCCTGTCCTTCAACGGCGTCACGATCGATCCGCGGTTCGTATAGTCTTCCGGGTTAGCCGTGAAGACGAACAGCATGTCCAGCGGCATCCGTAACTTGAAGCCGCGGATCTGGATATCGCCTTCTTCCAGAATGTTGAACAGAGAGACCTGGATGCGGGCCTGGAGGTCGGGGATCTCATTGATAACGAAAATACCCCGGTTACTCTTAGGAATGATTCCGAAGTGGATCACCTGCTCGTCGGCGAAGTTAAGTCGCAGATTGGCAGCCTTGATGGGGTCTATATCCCCGATCAGATCGGCTACGCTGACGTCCGGCGTGGCCAGTTTTTCCCCATAGCGTTCGCTGCGGGGCAGCCAGCTGATGGGTGTATCGTCTCCCTTTGCAGCTACCAGGTCGCGGGAAAATTTCGATATGGGTTTATAGGGGTCGTCATTGATCTCGCTGCCTGTCACATACGGCACATGCTCATCCAGCAATTCTGTCATCTGTCTGGCCATCCTCGTTTTGGCCTGCCCGCGTAAACCGAGGAACAGTATATTATGACGGGATAGAAGGGCCCGCTCGGTATCCGGGATGACCGAATCATCATAGCCCAATATCCCCGGGAATGTCATTTCCTTGTTTTTCAGCTTGCGGATAAGGTTCTCCCGGATCTCTTCTTTGACGGATCTGTTGCGATAACCTGCTTTTTTAAGTTCTCCCAGTGTTTTGATCTTTGTAATGTCCATTTGTGCGATTTAGTTATTCTGTATGTTCCTCAATAGACCGTCTTCCGCTTCCCGCTCTCGAAATCCCGGAAGATAAAACTGCCCAGCCGGTCGAGGGAGGCGAAAAAGGCCTTCCCATTATTAGTCTCCGTGAATTCATTGACAAACCGTTGCAGGTAGGGATCGCTGGCGATCATGAATGTCGTGATAGGTATCTTCAGTTTTTTGCATTGTGCTGCAAGGTTGAGACACCGGCTCGTGATCTTCCGGTCAAGGCCAAAGCTGTTTTTATAATAACGCTTACCTACTTTCAGACAGGTAGGCTTGCCGTCGGTGATCATGAAGATCTGCTTATTGGCATTCCGCCGCCGCCGCA
>PMUF01000609.1 GCA_003167015.1 Chitinophagaceae bacterium
TTTTCCATCCCAATCATTGTCACCGCTGATCATGTTCAGATCGATGATCTCTGAAGAACCTGCTGTGACCCCCTGCACCCCGGACTGCTGAAGGAGGGCTCCTTTCACCGATTCATAATTATTCCGTATGCCCCGCATCCCAAAGGTCAGCACATGCGTTTTATCATAGCCCAGATCTTTCGACCGGATATAATTCAGCTGGCGGTACACCACAAAAGTACCGGTGATCAGGATGACGGACGAGGCAAATTGTGTCACCACCAGTATCCTGCGGAAATTCGCATCTCCCCGGCTGATCGAGATCTTGCTCTTTAATGCTTTCAGCGGATCGAAGGAGGACAGCAGCATGGCGGGGTAGATGCTGGAGGCAACGAGGGTGGAAAGAATGGTGCAAAGGATGACCGTCCATATATGCATGTCGGAGAGATGGAATACCAACTGCTTGCCGGCGACCTGGTTAAAGAGCGGCATCGCCATCCAGATCAGGAAAATGGCCAATCCGGCCGAGAGCAGGAACAGCAGGCCCGTCTCGACGATAAATTGCAGGAACAGCTGGAATTTAGCCGCCCCGACGATCTTCCGCATGCTGACTTCCCTGGCCCGGAGCATAGCCCGTGCTGTTGAAAGGTTAACGTAGTTGATGCAGGCGATGACCAGGATCAGCAAGGCGATGATCGTAAAAATATTGATCGTCTGCATACCGGCATCCGTGCCGTCGGCATTGTATAGGTGCATTTTTGCGAGCGGCAGCAACAGATAGTCTGCATCGGTGTCATCTGACTTATTGCGGATATGGATCTTGAATAATTCAGCCGAGAGCTTTTTCAGCGAGGTGCCCGGCCTCAGCTGTAAAAAGGTGATAAACTCATAGTTGTTGAAATCGTGGTTGATATCATCGCCGACTGCCAGCTGCTTTTGAGCCATGAGGGCCATCGGCATGAGCATATCGTACTGCATGCTGGAGTTCAGCGGGAAATCATCGATCACGCCGGTTACGGTAAAATTGTCTTTACTGTCCGTGCTGATCACCCTGCCCATGGCGTCCTGATTGCCGAAGAATTTCCTGGCGGTCTTTTTGGTAATGACCACCGAATGGTCATCGGTAAAGGGTTGTGCCGGATTGCCCTCTACAAGCGGGAAATCGAACATTTGAAAAAAGCTCGGGTCAGTGAAATATGCGTTCTCATCGGCAAAGACCTTGTTCTGGTATTTATAGAGGGAAAAGTAGAAATTATTGGTTAGCCGCACCTGCTCGGTGACCTCGGGCAGCTCTTTTTTCGCCAGCGGTCCCATCGGCCCGACTGTTGTCGACCAGATCTGCTTACTGGCGCCTGTCCCCCCGAAAAGCTCCATGCGGTAGATGTCCGACGTTTTGCGGTGGAAGCTGTCGAAGCTACGTTCGTCCTGTACCCATAACAGGATGAGGATACCGACGACCAGCCCCAGGGTGAGGCCGGCGATATTGATGAGGGAATAGAACTTATTCTTTAGCAGGTTGCGCCAGGCTGTCTTGACATAGTTTTTGAACATAAAAGGATCGGCTTTTCCATTGAATGTATAAATATTTCACGAATTTTCTAATTTTAAGTATTCACAAATCAACCCTTTTTGGCCTATGGAGCTTCCAATCAATATCAAACAGGCGGTCCCCTTCTTCATGGTCACCAACATGGACGCGTCAATGCATTTCTATGTGGACGGGCTTGGTTTTACGTTGAAGAACACCTGGACGCCGCGCGGCACGATCGAATGGTGCTGGCTGGAGCGGGAGGGGGCAGCCCTGATGCTGCAGGAGTATCGGGAAGGTAATCCAAATATTCCCGCGACGAAAGGTACCGGTGTAGCGATATGCTTTACGTGTGTTGACGCCCTGGCGCTATATCATGAATTCCTTTCGAAGGGACTTGCGCCCCGGGAACCCTTCGTAGGTAATCATCTGTGGGATGTAGGCCTGAAAGATCCCGACGGATACAATCTCCATTTCGAGAGCCCGACCGATGTGCCGGAGGAAACGACTTATTCCGAATGGATCAAATCAAATGTAAGATGAAAAGACGCTCATTCCTGAAATCCTCGGCGCTCACCGGCGCAGGCCTGATCACCGGCCCTGAGGTATTGAAAATTCCCGGCATACCCGCTGTGGGTGCCGCGTTGAGCATGGATAGTGCCTTCGGATTCGGTGGGCAGCCGCTGTCTTTAGAAGGCAACCGGTTTGTCACTTTCTGCATCATGATCCGGACCTCTCCCTGGGAGGTGTCGAGAGATGTCAAGCTACATCCGAGGGATGAGTCTGACTGGCATACGCTGGCGGGGGTGAAAGCCATGAGAGAAGCATTCGCTAAAAACAATCCTGGCGGAAGGCTTACCTGGGGCTTCACATTGAATGCGCTGGAAGACAAGAGGAAGAACTACCAGGAGATCCGGGATTACGTGGTGCAATGCCAGCACCAATATAAAGACGAAGTATCCTATTTCCCCGGCTACTTCCCTGCGATGTACCTGCCCCGGGAAAGGATCAATCGTGAGATGTCGGAGGCGATCCAGATCATCACGGATTTTGTCGGGGATGACTACCGGCCGGAGGCGATCATGGGCGGATTTTTATCTGCCAATAATCTGCAGTACCTGGCACAGCATGAGCATATTCACACAGCGCATGCTGTCATCTGGAGTCAATATGCCATAGATGGCGGCGGGGCGGACGGTTCGCCCTCTTATCCTTTCTATCCTTCTACGGAGCATTTTTGCAAGCCCGCTCAAAATAATAGCGATTTCATCGATTGTGTCAATCTCGATGGCTGGACGATGGACTTCATCTGCGCCCGCAAAGCCGGCGCTATGGATCACAAGCTTACCGGGTACAACAGCCGCCGCGGCGTCGGCCCCATCGAAACCTATGTCGGCTGGGGATTGGACCTGGGCCACCGGGAGGTGATGCACACGCAGTCGATTCATTTTGACAAGGGTTTTGAGC
This sequence comes from Chitinophagaceae bacterium, assembly GCA_003167015.1. GTDB lineage: Bacteria > Bacteroidota > Bacteroidia > Chitinophagales > Chitinophagaceae > Puia. The sequence goes on from PMUF01000609.1 coordinate 2,975, forward strand.
TGAATGGATTTGGGTGGGTTACCAATATCTGGGAGGCTCAGCTGGTATATGAAATGGGGAAGGACCTGATTTGCGGCGCGCTCGAGATGTGGGTAACCGATACCTTAAAGCGTTGGCCGGATACCCGGTTTGTCACCTTCGGGGAGTATGGTAATATCTGGCGAAATGCACACCGGAGCAACGATCGATGGGACTACCGCTTTGAAGAACAGGGCAGCGGTCTGGGCGACTCCTACAATAACCTGGAGATCAAATGGTTTATGAACAGGGAGTTTCGGCTGGCGCTGCTGCGGGACTGGCATGAAAATTCACCTGAGCTGGTCATAGACTTTACCCGGTACGACCTGCCGGCAGAGGAACCTGCGGACCCCAGCCCCGAGCATCCCACCAAGAACTGGAGCCTGATCAATGAAATCAATCAAAAGAACCTGCGGCCGCAGGATCAGCCGAGACCGCTGAAGGAACTGGCGCAACATGAGCAGGATTTGATCGCCCGCCATTATCCGCAATTATTATAGCCAATCAGGAGCCCGGAGATGCAACAAAAGGCGCAATGATGACGACTTGTAAGAACCACCTGTTCCATCTCTGCTAAATTAAAAAAAGTCATATGTTTAAATACAGCCTGAAAATTGCCTGGCGCAATATTCTCAAGGACCGGTCATTCACCTTGCTGAACCTGATGGGCCTGTCCACTGGGCTGGCCTGTACCTTGCTGATCTTCCTCTGGGTCCATGATGAACGGAGCGTTGATCAGTTCAATGTCAACGACAGCCGGCTATACCAGGTGATGGTCAATGGGGAGACACCGCAGGGTGTGCAGACGGGCGAAAATACGCCGGGCTTACTGGCCCAGACCCTGAAGGCCGAGATGCCGGAAGTAGAATATGCGGTATCTGTCATTCCCTCTTCCTGGTTCGACAAAAAGGGCATCATCATTTATGGGGGGCAACGTCTCGAGGCCCGTGATGAGTTTGCAGGCAAGGACTACCTGCGGGTTTTTTCCTATCCGTTGATACAGGGGGACAAAGCCAGCGCATTGGCGGCCCGGCGTAATATCCTCCTCTCGGATGAACTGGCGGAGAAATTGTTCCATTCTACGGACGATGTCATAGGGAAAACGGTAGAGTGGAATCAAAAGGATTTCAGCGGGGTCTATGTGGTTACGGGTGTGTTTCAGAAACCGCCGGCAAATGCCACAGCACAATTCGACATTGTCTTTAATTATGACCTGTTCCTGGAGAAAAACCAGAAATTGTTGGATTGGGGGAATAACGATCCGAATACCTATGTGCTATTGAAAAAGGGAACGGATGCGGCAGCATTTGATCAGAAAATAGCAGGGTTGGTGAAAGCCAAATACGACAAATCAAGGGAGAGCTTATTCCTTCAACGATATTCTGACCGCTACCTCCACAATCACTATGACAACGGCGTCCCCTCAGGAGGAAGAATAGAATATATACGGCTGTTCACGATCATTGCCGTATTTATATTGGTCATTGCGTGTATCAATTTCATGAATTTATCAACGGCAAAGGCGGCGGAAAGAATGAAAGAGGCAGGGATGAAGAAAGTGATGGGGGCATCCCGTGTGTCGCTGGTGGTCCAATACCTCGGAGAATCGCTGCTGATGGCCACATTGGCTGCGGGGATCGCCGTCCTGCTGGTCGTCGTTTGCTTCCCCGGTTCAACGGGATCACGGGCAAACAGCTGACTTTGCAGGTGGACAGCCCGATCATCGTGTCGGCGCTGTTGATCACTTTATTGACCGGACTTGTAGCCGGCAGCTACCCGGCCCTCTATCTTTCCGGGTTCAAAGCTGCCCGGACACTGAAAGGGCGGCTCAAAAATTCCGTCAGCGAACTATGGGTCAGAAAGGGGCTGGTGATCTTTCAATTCACATTGTCCGGGATCTTTATTATTTCGGTGCTGGTCATTTACCAGCAGATGCAGCTGGTGCAGACGAAGAACCTGGGCTATAACAGGGACCATGTCATCTATTTCGACAAAGGGGGAATGGTATCGGACAGCGCGGCGGATTATGCTCCCGGCGGAAAATANNGCAGCCAATTTCCGGCATAGCATTATAGAGAGGAACGGCGGTACTACCGATCTTTCCTGGCCGGGAAAAGATCCCAACCTGGTGATGAATTTTACGGACATTGCAGTCGGTTACAATTTTATTGAGACGATGGGCGTGCAGATGGAAGCGGGGAGGACCTATTCCCGGGCATACGGCAATGAAAAATCAAAGATCATTTTTAATGAACTGGCGATTGAAAAAATGGGGTTGAAGGATCCTATCGGCAAGATCGTGCATTTATGGGGTGAGGACAGGGAGATTGTCGGCGTGGTGAAGAATTTCAATTTTCAATCGCTGTATGAGGATGTAAAACCCTGCTTCTTCGACCTGACAGTCAATCAACGGGCCTCGAAGATCATTGTCCGGATCAAGGCAGGGCAGGAGGCGCAGACCATCGACCGGCTCGCGAAGCTGTATACAAAGGATAACCAGGGCCTGGCGTTTGACTACCGGTTCCTGGATGACGAGTACCAGGCGCTCTATTCTTCGGAAAGAAGGGTGGCGGTGTTATCCCGGTATTTTGCGGGGCTGGCGATCATCATCTCCAGCCTGGGGTTGTTTGGGCTGGCGGCTTTTACGGCTCAGAGAAGGCAAAAGGAGATCGGGATCCGCAAAGTGGTGGGGGCCACCGTCAGTCATATTGTGGTGCTGCTGTCCGCGGATTTTCTGCGGCTGGTGTTGATAGCTGTGCTGATTGCCTTTCCGATTGCCTGGTGGGCGATGCATCAGTGGGTGCAGGGTTTTGCCTATCGGATACATATAGGCCCGGCTGTATTTCTGGCAGCAGGCGGCGCTATCATGCTGGTGACGGCTTTGACCATCAGTTATCAGGCCATCAGGGCAGCGATGGCGAACCCGGTGAAGAGTTTAAGAGCATAACCGAGCGCAGCGAAGGTTACGAACGTATCCGAGGGAACCGAAGGATACGAGCGAGGGAAGGCGAGGGACGAAGGCTTGCCGAAGCTCTAAGCGAGGGACGACGCTTCGACGAAGTTCTGATCCCGCGCGCTTCAGCAAGATGAAAATTTTCTGATTGAAAGTAAAAAGATTATTTTTGAAGTAGTTTTATTATGTCGAATTAAATGGAAAATATATGACAGATACCGCTATACAATCCCAAATTGCCACCATAAAAAATGCCACTAAGAAAGCGCTCCTCTCAAAAGAAAGCGCCATTAAGTTTCTGAGTGATGCAGGAATTTTGAAATCGAAAAAGACAGACAAAAAGAGGGGAAAATAGTTTGCACGATTATCAACCATTTACGGTTATTGGTTTTCACAGTTGCGATAAAGAGGTTGGCCTAAAAGTTCTTAATGGAAAAGATGAACTGCTCCCTAGCCAAAATTCATGGGACTGGCTGGGCGAAGGGGTTTATTTTTGGGAACAGAATCCTCTAAGGGCAATGGAATACGCACAAGCAAGCGCGAAAAGGACACAATTTAACAGGGTGCCCATCAGAACGCCGTTTGTTTTAGGGGCGATCATTGACCTTGGAAATTGTCTTAATCTGGTAGAATCGGGATCTCTCGAAATCCTGGGACAGGCCTATATCGGGCTAAGCCAGGTAATAAAGGGCTCAGGCGGTAAGATGCCTGTCAACAAAAAGGATAATAGGGCATTGGATTGCGCGGTCATACAGTTTGTCCATCAATCTAATGAGGAGGAAGGTAAAGCGCAATACGATACGACAAGATGCGCCTTCCCTGAAGGCCAGGAGGCATATGAAGGTGCCTCTATTACCTCAAAGCTCCATTTGCAAATATGTGTTAGGAATACCAACATGATCAAAGGCTTTTTCCTGCCCAGGCCATCGATTAAATACAACCCTTATTTGCGCGCCTGATGGCCGGCGGGGCCCGCCGGCTGCGCCTATCGCGGTATGGCTGGCGCGCTCAAATGACGGGCAGCGTGACGCCCGCCTTGCGCTGCCGGCTCAGATACTCATCCAGGTTACCCAGACCCATTGTAAAGCCTTGCTGGAAGCCCATCGTAATGATCTTTTCGAGATTGGCCTCGCTGTCAAAGGTAAGGACGACCGTGACCGTCGTGCCATGTGGGGCGTGGCTAAATTGCTGCAGCCAGTTCATCGTCGGCATATCGGTGTTGGCGTGACCTTCTTCATCACAAAAGCAGGAGATGCTTACAATGCTGACCTGCGGCTTGATCGCCTGATAATCGACGCGGCACCAATGCTGTTCTCCGTTAGGACCGGCCATGCAGTACAGCCATTGACCGCCCGTCCTGAAATCCATCGACTTGGTTTCCGCCTTCCAGGGTTTGGGCGCCCACCATTGGTCCAGGATATCTCTTTCTGTCCATGCCTTCCATACCAGGTCTACCGGTGCATCGAAATCTCTGACGATGGTGAGTTGTTTGTTGGGGATGTCTTTCGAAAAGACGGGGACCTTGTTTGTCATGACTTTTTGTTTTTAAGATTTTTAAGTACGTCGTCCAGCTGGGTGAAGCGGTTTTCCCATGCGGCGCGCAATTGTTCCATCCAGATGTCTACTTCTTTCATCTTCTGTGGATTGAAATGGTAATAGATCTCGCGGCCGGTCTGCTCCTGTTTAACCAGTTTGCATTCGGCCAGGATTTGAATGTGTTTCGATATGGCCTGGCGGCTGCTGTCGAAATGTTCGGCAATGGCGTTGGGCGTCATCGCCTGCAGCGCGAGTAAGGTCAGAATGGCCCTGCGGGTCGGATCGGCAATGGCCTGGAATACGTCTCGTCTCATGGTGGTCGTTTTAAGGGCGGGCGCGGCGGTCGTGGATAAGTGCGCGGCCGGAAGTCATCCGCAACCGTTCAATTGCAAATATAAATGCAACTGGTCAGTTGCGCAAATTTTTTTGTCAATTTTTTTTGCGGGCTTTTGGCGTAAGTTTGTTTTTAGGCTAAACACTTATTTTATGGGCACAACGAAGAAGGCAGCAATAGGCTTTATTTTTGTGACATTACTGATAGATGTCATGGGATTTGGATTGATCATTCCGGTATTGCCGGAACTGATCTCGCAGTTGAAAGGTATACCTATTAATAAGGCCGCTACTTACGGAGCCTTTTTGTTGTCCGCTTTTGCCATTACTCAATTTTTGTTTTCACCGGTGATCGGCAATCTGAGCGATCGATTTGGCCGCCGGCCGGTCCTGCTGTTGTCCTTGTTTGGTTTCGGCATCGATTATATCATTCTGGCGTTGGCTCCGGCTTATGGCTGGCTATTTATCGGGCGGGTCATCGCCGGTGTGACGGGTGCCAGCTTTACGACGGCCACTGCCTACATTGCAGATGTCAGCCCGGATCCGACGACAAGGGCCAAAAATTTCGGCATGATCGGCGCGGCCTTCGGGTTGGGCTTTGTGCTGGGACCGGCGCTGGGCGGATTGCTGGGGGAGGGGTGGGGTGTCCGGGCCCCTTTTTATGCGGCGGCCGCCCTTTGTCTGATGAACTGTTTATACGGATATTTTTTGTTGCCGGAGTCGCTGAGCAAAGAGAACCGGCGGCCTTTCGACTGGCGGCGTGCCAACCCATTTGGCTCGCTGAAATTTTTGACGCAGCATCCCGAGATCGGCGGTTTGGCCATCAGCTTTTTTCTCATCTACCTGGGTGCTCAGGCGGTGCAGAGCAACTGGGCTTATTTTACCATTTACCGGTTCGGCTGGGACGCCAGGATGGTGGGCATTTCCCTGACGGTAGTCGGTGTGCTGGTGGGTGGCGTGCAGGCAGGGCTGACCAGGGTGGTCAATCCGAGGATCGGAAATGAAAAGAGTATTTATCTGGGCCTGTCGCTGTATACGCTGGGGCTGGTACTGTTTGCCTTTGCCACGCAGGGATGGATGATGTTCCTTTTCCTCATACCTTACTGCCTGGGGGGTATCTGCGGGCCCTCGCTGCAATCCGTTGTATCCGGTCAGGTGCCCAGCAATCAGCAGGGCGAGTTGCAGGGGGCGCTGACGAGCCTGATGAGCCTGACGACGGTCATGGGACCATTGATCATGAACGGGACTTTTGCCTATTTCACCTCGGATAAGGCGCCGGTTCATTTTCCGGGTATGCATTTTCTGCTGGGCGCGTTTTGCATATTGCTGAGCTTATTTATCGCCGCCAAGGTGTTGGGCCGGGCAAAGAAAGCGGGTCCGGGAGCAGCTGCCGGGACGGGGGCAAACCCGGTGGTGCCCGAAGCACCCGGCGAGGTGGTGCAATGACGGCCTGGCGCGGCCGGAATCGTCGAACCGCCCGCCGAAGTGGCGGAATAATCTTATCTTATCCGGCAAAATCAATCCCATGCTTCCCGAAGGCCCTCTTTTTCACAAACCGAGCAGTATCATTGCCGCGATGAATATTCTTTATGCGACATTGTTTTTGGAAATCATCAACTGGGCCATCGGCCGATGGGGGACGTATCCGCCCCCGTCCTCTCCGATAGAGGAAGCTGTTGTGGCGCTCGTCATGCTGGGCATCATTTTCAGCCTCATTAAATTGATTGGTTTGGGAAAGAAATGGGCCAGGGTGGTACTTTTGGTGTTGCTTGTATTGGACATCCTGATTTTTCCGGCTGCGCTGGGCCCTATCTTCAAATTCAATCTGCTGGTGGGGGTACTAACTATTTTTCAGGCCCTGCTGCAGGTAGTGGCCCTGGTCTTCCTCTTCTCTAAGGCCAGTACGCAGTGGTTCAATCATGTTCATTCCTTCACTGAGAACGAGGCATAACCGCAGATCCGCGGACTCTTTTAATGATGACGGGCAACAGCAGCCCCTGTCCTACGATAGTGATCAACACCACCACGGTGGAAATGAAGATAATGTCACTGCGCATCGGGAAGGAGCGCCCGCTGTCCAGTGTAGCGGGCAGGGCGATGGCAATGGCCAGCGACATAATCCCACGCATCCCGGACCAGCTGATGATGAGGCTTTCCCGGGCATCGAGTAATATAGATTCCGGGATTGCCCGTCTGGAACCTTTCCGTCTCTTGCTGTTGAAAGCCCGCTGGAGGCTTCCTTTCTGGATAAACACCCGCCACATGCGCAGGATGAGGGCCGCGACGGTGATCAGCAAAGCATACCCCGTATAGGGGAGGAAAAGGTGAGGGTCGATTGACCTGGCTACGATGGGAAATTCCAGTCCTATTAAAATAAAGATCAGCCCATTCAACATAAACACGATCATTTCCCATATCGTCTTCGATTGTTGCCGGATTTCTTCGGGAAACCGGGCAGCGCTCAGCCGGGAGATGCCAAAGCCCAGCACTACCACGGCGATGACGCCTGAACAATGCAGCGTTTCGGCCAAAAGATAGGTGATGAACGGCGTGAGGATGGTGAGGCTCAGTACGCACATGGGATGCGAACGCACTGCCCTGAGCAGGTACGTCAGGACCTTTCCCATCAGCATCCCGATCAGGAATCCTCCGGCCATCAATCCCAGGAAGACCAGGGATGCCCGCCACCAAAAGAACACGGCCCCCGTCACTGCCGCTACGGCAAAGCGGTATGCCACCAGCGCAGACGCATCGTTGATCAAACTTTCTCCTTCCAGTATCACGCTGGTATTCGGCGACAACCCCAGGTTTTTGGTAATGCTGATGGCCGCCACTGCATCGGTGGCTGCGAGGATCGATCCGAGTACAAAAGACAATGGCCAGCTCATCCCGGGGATACAGTAGTGAGCGATTACGGCGATGCCTGCTGTCGTCAGGAACACCAGCCCGATGGCCAGGCTGCTGATGGTGCTGAGATTTTGCCTGAACCCTTCAGACGAAATGTTGAATGCGGCATCGTATAGCAGGGGAGGCAGGAACAGCAGGAAGATGATGCGGGGATCGATGGCCAGTCCCGGCATGCCCGGCAGAAACCCAATGGCTATACCGGTGCATATCAATACTATCGGGGAGGCAATTTTGATTTTATCGGCCAGAGCGCTCAGCAATACCATGACACCCAGCACGAACAGGACGATCGTATAATTCTCCATCGGAATTAAAGATACGGGTGTTCATCAAACTTCCATCACCGGGGCTGATCTTTGGATGTAAAAGACACAGATCAGGTCGACCAGCTGATCATATAGATCGTCCTGTAAATAAGGCTTCGACGCCTTCATGAGGGCTGCGGTCGACGACCTGATCCGATCGATCGTTGCTTTGTCGAAGACTCCCGATTTTACCAGTGTATCCCGGACAAAGATGGCCATTCTTTTATGTCGCTTCCCGTACGCCGCGTTGCCATGCTGCTGGGCCTCTTCGCGCAAGGTTTCTACGGCGGTCAGCAGCTGGCCGGCGAGAGACCGTTCGAGGGAACGGTCGATACTGGAAGCGCCAGCTCCGTGTGAGGGTTGACCGGCGGGTGAGAGACCGTTCGAGGGAACGGTCGAACTTAGAAGCGACAGCTCCGTGCGANNCGGTTGAACGGTTGTGACGGGGCGAACGGCGGGTTTGCCTTCTTCCCATCGGGCCACCAGGTCCCGAACCTCGGGCGCCGCATGCTCCAGCCATTCGCGGGCATTCATGTCATACCGGGTCCGTTGATCCAGGTCGGCGCCCAGCAGCAGGATTTTTTTCAGCACGCGGAGATACTGTTCACGATCCGCCTCGGCAGTCTTGCGCAGCAGGAATCCCTGGATGGCCCAGTAGACGATATTCGCGCCATCCGCATCCGGCACGTTGACATCGGCGTTATAGTCCAGGAAAAGATCCAGCGCCTTGATGAACTTGTCCTGTTGCACGGCCACATGCAGGCAATTGTACCCTTTCCGGCAATAGATATTCGGGTTAGCCCCTTTGTCCAGCAGGTAACGCAGGAGGGGCAGCCGGTCATCTTCCGTGGAAAAACCGTTGGACAACAGCGCGTCCATCAGCACGGGCATACAGGTCGGGGAGTCGTCGAGGAAGGCGTTGGCGTCGAGATCGTATTGTTCCACGAGGTAACGAACCTGGTGGGTATCTCCCCGGGTAATAGCCAGGGAGAGAGCATTTCTTTGCTCGTCGGGTATGAGGTTGGGCATGGCAATCATACCCAGAAGATACAAAATTATTTTGATCATAACAATTTGGTAATTTTCCCGTGCAATCCTTCTAAGGTATCTTCCCGCACCTTTTAAAATCAACAGACATGTTCTTACGCAGAAGTTTATATACGTTGGCGATTGTAATGATGATTTGCACCGGCAGGGCGGTAGGGCAGACGCCGGGGCAGCCGGCAGGGCAGACGCCGGCGCAGTCAACCCACAGCAACCCCTGGGCGCCTACGGAACTCGGGCCGCTGCCGCCGGTCGCCAGCCTTAGTGACGGCCTGTGGCTGAAGGGCGAGCTGCACCTGCATTCCCGGCATAGCAACGATGCTTCGAATAATTCGATTGGCAAGATCATCGGATTTTGCGATTCGGTGGGCATCGATTTCCTGGCCATTACCGACCATGACAACCATGTGCAGGGGGATGTCGCCCACCATACCTGGGCAGACCCTGAATTCCATTCGGACTCCGTTCTCCTGCTGTACAGCGCCGAATGGACGACGACGCGGGGGCACGGCAATGTATTCTCGGCCAGGCCATATGATCACCAGCGGCTCTATGATGTCCGTGACCAGCGGGATATCGTCATCGGGGCGATAGTAAAGGAGCTGGGCATCCATCTGTCCGCCAACCATCCCAGCGGAAAAGATCATTTCGGATTCTCGTACGATATGGTCAAGTCGATCGAAGTTTGGAATTCGGCGATCTGGCCCAAGAATGCCAATGCCATCATGATCTGGGACGATATGCTGTCCTCGGGTCGTAAGCTGACCGGCAGAGGCGGCAGTGATGCACACCATGGATGGCCGGACTCGCCGGATAAAGCCACGGCCAATAGTTACCAGCGCAAATTTAATTACGTCGGAACGCCGACTACCTGGGTGTTTGCCACGTCGCGGACTTCTCAGGCGGTGGTCGATGCCCTGACGAACGGCCGGGTTTGCGTCACTGCCAATCCCTATGCGCCGCGGGTTGAGTTCTATGCCGACCTCGACCAGGACGGCAAGATGGATATGATGATGG
>PMUF01000312.1 GCA_003167015.1 Chitinophagaceae bacterium
ACTTTTGAGACACCCTCTTTTATTTTTCAGATATCCCGTCTTTTAAGGTAAGATTTGTTTCTGCCCGGCCTATTTAGTATACCACCTGGCACCGATTGACACGCAACAATATACAGGTAAAAAACTTTCGCATCACCCTGCATTGAAGCTCGGATATACGGCTTACCATTTCGCGTCTTTGCCAGTCCCTGGTCTCGAATTGAAAATAGGCATTTTCCCGTTGCAGATCTGCTGCCTGCGTCCTGCTGGCTACGATATTCAGCCTCCGCTGCAATTCCTCCTGTCGGATACTGTCGAGTGCTACAGGCGAATGATTTCCTGAGACGAGACCTTTCTGGTAATAATAAAAGGCCTGTTCTCCCTTGTAACCGATGCATACAAGGTCGTAATGCATGGCCGCATTCAGGCTCCCGGTATAGTTGCCGTCCATCCCGGGTAAACGCATAAAACTGCTAAGCTGGTCCGGCAAAAGATAGATATAAAGCCGGTCATATCTTTGAAAGTACGCCACCTGGAGGGACAGGACCTGGTAATCGATATGCGCCGTCTGATTCGTCTGCTCGTCAGTCACGGTGAAAGACATCCGGTCCCGGGTAGCCCGGTCGATATTACACCATCCCAGGACGTTGAGACGCACTTTGTAGGTGTTTTTGGCGGGTGGCCGCGTCATGATCCTGGGATCATAGCCCAACTGCCGACAGATATTTTTCAGATTGATTTCCAACTCTTCTTTAAAATTCCGGTTTTCCCGCACCGCGGAATCACTTTCATGTTCCTGCCGCCGCCGATCAGCTTCGCTATCAAGCGCTGCCTGTTTGTCCCAAAAGGCCCGTTCGGTTTTGGCGATCGCTTCGGTAAAAATTCGGACCTTTTCCTCATAATAAATACGCAGATCATCCAATTGCCGCGAACTGATATTTACCCGCCCGTCATGCCGCAAATAGAACGATTTGAATCGTTGGCTCAACGAGGTGTTCTTGTCCTTTAGCGATAGGGCTGCCAGGGAGTCGATGAGATATAAAGGTTTGTCCAGATTCGTGACATACAGAGTTAACACGGATTCGTCATCCGACCGATGTATCCAAGGCAATCGCTCTTCGAATTCCGTGGTAGAAATCAGGGTGTTTTGAAAGGTACGGTTCCAGATGGCCTTGATCCTCGCGGGGCTGAGGCCACACGGAATAGATGAGGTGGTAGTATCCGCGTTCCGGACGGGAGATTGTTTGTTTTCCTCTCCAGGGGTCCAGGAATCCGGGTGGATAGAAATCCAACGACTGGATATCCACCGGCGTTAAATCATGTTCCCGGGCGTGGGTCGACCCAGTCGATCATCCCATTGGCCGCCCGATTGCCGGTATAAAGCTGCATATCGGGTCGGATCGTATCTGTGGGTACCCTTATATACAGGCCCCGGACACTGTCTAATTTCAGCGCCTTTCCTTGCTTACCGGCGTCGACAAAGAACATCCCGCCGGTCTCCAGCACTACCACATCGATGTTTCCTGTGCCAATCCTTCCGTCGCTCTCGCGGAAACTACCCGCAGGAATGGAAAGAAGAATACCGCCTTCTGTTTCGAGAACCGTATCCTTCATCGCATCGATCCGAAAATTTTGCGCGGGAAGTGCTTTTTCGGCATCGTTCTCCGCAGGCGTCGAAATAGCAATAGCGGTATCCTTGACCTGTCCACCCTTCGTCCCACTGGCGCCCCCCGATCGAGCAGCCACCCCGCCCCCCGGCGCTCCACCAACAATCGTCCCAACGGGGTTCCCGACAACACTATCGGCGCGGCTAGCGCCGGAATCCGTTCCCCGGCCGACCGTATCTCTCCCGATGCTGGCAGGAGTAACCGGGGAGGACAAGCTCGCTCGCGTCGATGCGTTTACAAATGCCCTGGAATGCAGCGTCCATATGGCGACCGCTACTATTATGGCGCCCCCAAGCCCAAGGCTTCCCCCGTTTAAGAAACGACCTCGCCAATAACGGCCTCTGGCTTTGACGATATGCTCCTTCCAACTGGCCCTTTCGATCCCGCTAAGTATATTTCGCTGTAGCCGGACTGCTTCCTGTAATCTAGGGTCTTCGGCCAATTGCCTCTCAAAGGCCAGCCGCTCCTCCGCAGCAAGCGAGCCGTCCAAATATCGTTCTATGGTTTCGATGATTTCGAGTTCGTTGCGCATAGTCAATGGGTTGAGATTTTATCCATTTGCTGCATTTGCCTGAGCCTGTTTCGGGCCCCTTCCAGACATTTGTATTTTTGGTTCTTGGCCGTATTCTCGGAGCTATAGTAATACTTTCTCCGCGAGTCGGGCATCCCGTTCCTTTTGGACAGCCGCCTGCATATCCGATTCCTCCTCCGACAATTCCGGAGTGTCGGCGACAAACAATCTTCTTTTTTGAGACTCGTCCTTCCACAGATAGCGGGAAACACTGAACAGATAGGTGCTCAATTGCGCGGTAAGGATGAAATCGGTTTCCGTTATCCTTTTACAAAGGATAATAAGGGCTTCCTGAAAGATGTCTTCGGCATCCTGCCGGTTGCCTCCATTGCCCCGGATCATTTTTCTAACCGCAGGAAAAAACCGGTAGAGGGCATCGAGGGCTTTGTCGCTTTGATCGGCACGAATTAAGGTTATGATTGCTTGATCCGTCATCTCAGGGGCTTTTAATTAGTATATGGTGGGAATGGAAAAAGGTCACCCGGAGGGGAAAGATAATCTTTAATTTTATTCAATATCTACAGCCGAAATTTGTCCGATCCCGCCAGTCGCGGTGGGCCTCAGACAGAAATGATCTATGGCGAAGCGCCAGATTTTGATACGATCATCACTTAATACCTGGTTTTGTGCTACTCGCGACACTTGTTATCTTTGGGTTCTATGGCAAACAATATGACATATGAAGAACTGGTAAAAAAGCATCCTGGCTCCATGGTGGAGAAAATAGTGACAGAAGTAGTGAATAAAGATACTGTCGAGGTGCATTTTGAGATCCAGGACGATGAACAGTGGTCAGTAATAAAAGTGCATGTCTACGAAGAAGATAAGGAGATGGCGCTGCGGTTACTATCCGAGAGCAGATGGGTCTTGCAGTTTGGATACTATGATGACGACGATGAGTTCATCGAACTGCTTCAGCCGCTTACGCAGCCGGAAATAGACTTGATTCCCAAGGGGCTTCAAAAGGTCATGCAGAGAGTCCTCGTCAGCGAAGAAGGCTTGCGGCTGCCGGGGAATTTCTTATCGAGATAGCGCCGCCAGGGCCTTGCCCGGCGTGTCAATCGCCCAATCACAGTCGTGTTCGGTAATGCAATAACCCAACTCATCGCAAAAGTATGGATCGACCATGGTTTACTGATAGAAACTTCACTTCGCTCGAGATCCGGAAAAACAAATCCCTCGCCGACCACACCGTGGTCAGATCTGTCACCATAACCGACGTGGGATACATCGGCAAATTAGCCGGCCGGATAGCACAGATCCCACCGAATGGCGATATGATGATCTCCTTTTCGGGTGCGGCGGAGCATATCGAACTGGTCTTTTATTCTGGCGACAAGGTGCAGGAGATAGACGTCATCCAAAAAGGCTTCAAAACACCGTCTACCGGCTTCAATACCAAAAATGATTATGAAAAAGGGCTCTATGCAGAGATAGATGCCGTCCTCTTCCCGGCGATGGGCAAGATCGCGCCGAAGGTTGAGGGGCTGCTACTGGACTTTGGCGATTTTTCTCTTTGTTACAAAGGGACCCGATTCGAAGACCTGGCCCCGGTGACGCAGTCGTTTCATATCGCCGAATTTGCCTACGTTGACAAGAAAGGGAATACCCAGTCCATTGAGATCTCCTCGGGCCAGCTTTCGCCGCGACCCTTTGTCATCAAAGCCAACGGCCACTCCATCCTGACCTTTCATTCAAAAGAGGAACAACTGATTTATCCGGACTTTTTCCAGGTGGTGTAAATGTAACTTTTACCATGCCGGCACGTATTAGGATTTGGGAGCTCACGCCGTTATAGACGGAAAGCTGCTAATGCGGGCCTACGTGGGGCTGAGCTTTCCGGGAAGGAACCTGGTTTGGGAAAAGGTAAAATAGACTATTAAAAAGGCAGAGATGAAAAATCGAAATACTATACTATCTTTTAGTGGGATCATTTTTACCCTTGGATTACCCTGTCTCCCGATTTCGAGGTGGGAGAACGAGTTTGCAGATATCCCTCACCTTATAGGTTACGAAATCATCTGGTGGGCGATGATCGCCGGGGTCTTACTATATGTTCTTTTAGCGGAGAAGCGGCCCCTGTCTTCTATAGGGTTCCGCGCGATCGGAGTTTGGGACCTGGTTTGGGCGATCTTGTCCGGGGTCTTTATCCTGATGGCCTTTGCCGGGATCTATTTTGGCATACTTCCGGCCCTGCACCTGAATGAAGACAAGCAGGTGAACCAGTTGATGGCTACCCCATTCTGGTGGCGCTTTATTTCGGTGATCCGGGCGGCCGTGGGAGAGGAAGTCCTATTTCGGGGCTATGCGATCGAGCGGGGGCAGGAACTCACCGGCAGCAAAACCATCGCGGCCACGCTGTCCTGCGTGGTATTTACCCTAGCCCACATAGGGCCATGGGGATGGGGGCATTTGTTCATTGCCGGATTCGGAGGCCTGGTCTTTACCCTTCTCTATCTATGGCGTCGTAAATTATGGGTCAATATTATAGTACATTTTATCGTAGACGGCGCAGCGGTCTTGCTGAGTTAATAGATTTTGGCGGGTGACGCTTCTGAGTACCGGGAGGTAGGATAAGACCAGATTCCCTATGCGATCGCAATACTCTGCACGCCTTTCTCGAAAGCCGTCTCCCTGATGCCTTCGATCTTCAAGCCTTCGGCCCGCACAAAGGAGATGTCCGTAACGCCCAGAAAGCCCAATATGAATGTTAAATATGGACTGACATGATCGAAAGACTGGAACGGCCCATTGGAATAGACTCCGCTGGATGCCGTCGCAATGTAGGCAGTCTTATTTTTCAACAACCCTTCCGGCTTGCCCTGCTCATTGTAGCGAAATGTGATGCCGGGCCGGGCAATATGATCCAGGTAGGCTTTTAAAGTTGACGGGATTGCGAAATTGTAAAAGGGCGCGCCGATGACATAGATGTCGGCTTCCTGCAGGTCCCGAATTGCCTCGTCGGAAATCTGAATAGCATGGATCTGCTCGGGCGTTCTGTCAGCCGACGGAACGAACCACGCACCGATCTGGAGTTCATTCAAGTGCGGGAACACGTCAGCCGCCAGATCTCGTTCTTTCACTACTGCATCCGGATACTTTGCTGTGATCTTCCGGATAATGGCATCCCCTAGCTTTTTGGTAACAGATGCCCCGCCGCGCGGGCTGGAAAGAATATGCAGTATCTTCTTTGACATAACTAACTAGATTTATTTTTTAGATTAAGCAAATCTATGTATACTTACTAGTAAAAGATTAGTGCTAAACAAAAGGTTAGTACTAACCAATGG